>CALZYS010000073.1 GCA_945830345.1 uncultured Prevotella sp. | reverse complement strand
ATATAACAGTGGAGGACCCCGAAGGCCCCGCTCGTCGTGCCGTGCGCAACGACACATTGAAATGGGTGCTCTCCGAAGTCCTCCGCGACTTTCGTCAGCAAAAGCGCTGTTATATAAAATATGAGGTGAAGCAAGGCTGCTTCCACATGACAGTCAACTGACGCATTTAGTCCTCGTCGGCAATTTCGAGCCCTTCGGCATCCTCGTCAAGGTCTTCGGTGATGCTGAATGTAGTGCGGTAGTTGTCCTCATTGAGGTCGTCGTCGTTGAAGTCGGTGGGTTCGTCCATCTCCAAGTCATCTTCATCCGGCGAGTTGTATGTGTCCTCGGGAATCTCGTCTTCGTCGTGGGTCTGGAATTGCATGCGCAATTTCTCCTGCTGCGGTTTCACTTTTACAAAGATGGCCTCGGTCCATGTGCCCTTGGGCACCTCGAGCACCTCAAATCCGTCGTTCACCTTCTTGTCGTACATGCCGCCCGGCTTGTGCAGACGGTTGCTGGGCAGGGTGGTGGTCGAGATGTCGAATCCGCTCTCGATTATGTCTCTGATGCTCTGCGACAGTGAGTCCCAGCCGCCACCGAAGTTGCGTCCGAGCACCTCGCACAACTTGGCAGCCGAGATATGGGTGATATTCTCGTAGCTCAGGTCGGACACTCTCGCAATGGGGCGTTTCTTGATTGCCCAAACTGTCTTGTTCTTTTCGTCAAACGTGATGATGGTTATCTTGTATCCCATCTTCTCGTATTTACCCTTGAGCAAGGCCGCATCGTCCTTGAGTTCCTCCAGCAGGAAAGCCGTTTTGATTATTTCCACGTATTTCCTGATGTTCTCTTTGGCTTCGGCATCCTTGTCAATACCGTCCAACATGCGGAAGATGTCATTTTCCTGGATATCCCAGACATTACTTTTCGTAAGTGTTTTCAAACTTACAGCTTTTTTGTTGCCTTCTTGTTTCATTTATTTCTATTTTTTTTCTTGTTTCTCTTGAATTGTGGGTGCAAATGTAAGTACTTTATTTTATTTAACCAAGATTTTGGACGATTTTTTTGGTTGTTAGACCTAAATTTATTACTTTTGCACAGAAAAATTGTAAAAATCAGACCTTATGGCACAACCATTGGCAGAAAGATTGCGCCCCCGGACGCTTGACGACTACATCGGACAAAAGCATCTTGTAGGGGAGAATGCGGTGCTTCGAAAGATGATCGAGGCAGGACGCATCACATCTTTTATATTATGGGGACCTCCGGGCGTGGGCAAGACCACCCTGGCACAGATAATCGCCAACCGACTCGAAACACCGTTCTTCACGCTCAGTGCCGTGACGAGCGGAGTGAAAGATGTGCGCGACGTGATTGAGAAAGCTCAGAAGGGGCGGTTCTTCAACGAGGCGTCGCCGATACTCTTCATCGACGAAATCCACCGTTTCAGCAAGTCGCAGCAGGACTCGCTTCTCGGAGCTGTGGAGAGGGGCGTCGTCACTCTCATCGGAGCCACTACCGAGAATCCGTCCTTTGAGGTGATACGCCCGTTGCTGTCGCGATGCCAGCTCTACGTGCTTAAGTCGCTCGACAAGGACGACCTCCTGCAGCTGCTCGACCGTGCCATCCATACCGATGTGATGCTGCGCGAGCGACACATCACACTGAAGGAGACTGCCGCCATGTTGCGCTACAGTGGCGGCGACGCACGTAAGTTGCTCAACATACTCGAACTTGTGGTGGAGGCTTCGCCCGAAGGGGACGTGGTGATTACCGATGATATGGTGGTGAACCGACTTCAGCAGAATCCACTTGCCTACGACAAGGACGGCGAGATGCACTACGACATAATCTCGGCATTCATCAAGAGTATCAGGGGCAGCGACCCCGATGCTGCCCTCTATTGGCTTGCACGCATGATTGAGGGAGGCGAGGACCCTAAATTTATTGCCCGACGTCTCGTGGTTAGTGCCGCCGAGGACATCGGACTTGCCAATCCCAATGCCCTCCTGCTTGCCAATGCGGCATTCGACGCCGTCAACAAGATAGGATGGCCCGAGGGCAGGATTCCGCTTGCCGAGGCTACGGTGTATCTGGCCACAAGCGAGAAGAGCAACAGTGCCTATCTCGCCATCGACAAGGCTCTCGACCTTGTGCGTCGCACTGGCAACCAACCCGTGCCGCTCCATCTGCGCAATGCCCCTACAAAGCTCATGGCCGACCTCGGCTATCACGATGGCTATCTCTATCCCCACGACTATCCCAACCACTATGTTGCCCAGCAGTATATGCCGGATGGATTAAAGGGACAGCAGCTATGGCAGCCACAGCCGCATTCAGCTGCCGAGGCGAAGATCTTTATGAGAATTAAAGAATTAAAAAATTAAAGAATTAAAGTCGCTTCGCGAAATTAAAGAATTACATAAAAATTAAAATATTTAAGTATGAAGATTGTAGTTTTAGATGGCTATGGAGTCAATCCCGGCGATTTGTCATGGGATGCTCTTGAGGCTCTCGGTGATGTGGAGGTGTATCCTCGCACAGCCCCGGAGGACGTTATCGACCGCAGTTTTGATGCGGAAATAATACTAACTAACAAGGTGGTGTTTAACAAGCAAATTCTTGTGTCGTTGCCACGTCTTAAGTATATCGGCGTGCTTGCCACAGGCTATAATGTGGTTGATATTGACACGGCTGCCGATCTCGACATCGTAGTCACCAACATCCCGACATACAGCACCGACAGTGTGGTGCAGACGACATTTGCCCATATCCTTGCGATGACCAACAGGGTGGAGCACTACACCCAGCAAAATCGCAACGGCAGATGGAGCTCTAATCCCGACTTCGTCTATTGGGACACTCCGCTCATCGAGCTTGCCGGCAAGACAATAGGTATTGTCGGACTTGGCAGCATTGGTATGAAGGTGGCCCAACTGGCGCGTTGTTTCGGTATGGAGGTATATGCCTTCACCAGCAAACCGTCGTCCGAACTGCCCGAAGGCATCCAGAAGACCACGTTCGAGGGCCTTCTCTCTGTGAGCGACATCCTCTCACTGCATTGCCCGCTCAACCGTTCCACTCGCGAGATAATCAATAGCGCATCCATTGCCAAGATGAAAAAGGGCGCATTGCTCATCAACACGGGGCGTGGCCCTCTGGTCAACGAGGCCGATGTGGCCGAGGCACTGCGCAACGGGCATCTCGGCGGCTATGGCGCAGACGTAATGTGCCAGGAGCCCCCGGCAGAAGACAATCCATTGTTCACGGCTCCCAATGCCTACACCACACCCCATGTGGCATGGGCCACATTCGAGGCTCGCTGCCGACTGATGGACATTGCCGTAGGCAACGTGAAGGCATTTATCGAGGGCAAGCCCGTCAACGTCGTAAATTAGATTTTAGTGATTTTGCGGAATAAGCCGTGCATACAGCGGTTATGCCTATACCTATCGACCATCTCGTGACATTGTCGGGGATATAGGTAGAGGCATATACCGCGCCCACCATTGCCATGTGCAGGGCGAAGTAGGTGATGAGTTTACCGCTATGTCTCAGTCCGTATCTGAAGTGCAGGCAAATGCTGTTGACAGTCAGTTCGGCGGCATAGGCGGCAGTGAGTCCCACGCCCGTTCCGGTTAGTCCGCCGATATTATATCCAATTATCACTCCGGCTATTGTCATCAGGTAAGAGAGGCTTTCGAGACATATAAATATCCTTGAGTCGCCTTTGGCCAGCATGACATAGCTCACAGGCAGGCATGCCGACTTGCACATCATCGTGAGGGCTGTGGCTTGGGCCATTGGAATGGCTGAATTGAAGTTTGCGCTGAACAACAGGGGTACGATGGCGGGCAGCAGCAGGATGAAGGCGCACATCATGGGCGAAATGAGCGTCAGCGACACCTCGGTTTGATAGTTCACCAATTCGTTGATTTTCTTGATGTCGTTGTTCACTGCCGACAGCCGTGGATAGTAGTCAGATTCCAATGACGTCAGGAACAATCCGGCATAGGTGATGGCCAACAGGTAGCCCGCGTTATAGAGACCGACAGTGTCGAGGTCGGCCTTGACATTCAGGTATGCCCTGATTATCAGTTCCGACGCGCTGCCCATTGCCATTGCCGACACGAATGCCAAACCGAGTTTCACCATCGGCAGTCCTTCGCCAATGAGTTTTTTCCATCTGGCATAACAATGTCGCCAGTCGCCAATTCGTGGCCTCACGGTCGAGAATGAGTAGAATATGGTGGCGAGCATGGTGGCCAAGGCTATAAGTGTGATAATCGGCACGATAGCGGCCATATTGAAGAAATAGAGCAGCGGGGCTGTAATCACCAATGCCCCGAATGCTGAAATCATCTGTATCACCGCCAATGCCTTCAGTCTGTGCAGTCCCTTCAGGATGGCTGTCTCGCCGGCAGTGATGGCCATCAGTGCCAGCGAGGGGGAGAGCAGCAGATAGTGAAGCGAGTGGTCGCCCCATGTAAATGTCAGTTTGTCAATCCATTTGCTCGATAAGGCGCACACGACGATTCCTATCAGCGCCGTCAACACCGACCAAGCCCTGATTATGGCAGCACATCTCTCCACCCCCCCTTGGTCGCCCCTGTCCTTGCAAGCCGCAATTTCCCTGACACCGCTGAAGGCGATTCCCATGCTTGTGGCTTGCGAGATGAATATCACGGTGGTGTTGAGCAGCGACATCAGTCCCATGCCCATAGTGCCGAGCAATAGGGCTGTAATCTTGTTGCGTATGACTCCTGTCATGACGCTTATTCCCTGGATACTGCCTAATATCCCCGTGTATTTGATTATCTGGGTATAGATGTTATTTTTGTTACTGTCCATACAATAAATAACGCATCCTTTCGTTTTTTATTATATAAATAATGTGAATATGGAAAAAAAAGATATGCAGCCACTTCCGTTGGTGAGTTTTGTCATTGCTTATCACAATCAGGAGGTCGATGTGCTTTGCAGGTGTATCGACAGTATCCTTGCCCTGTCTTTGAGCCGTTCGGAGAGGGAGCTGATTGTTGTTGACGACGGCTCCGACTACAGTCCGATGAACGAACTCCTGCGCTATGGCGACGACATCATCTATGTGCGCAAGCCTGACGGCGGCAAGAGCACTGCGCGCAATCTCGGCATCTCAATGTCGGTGGGCCATTTCATCCAGCTCGTAGATGCCGCCGACGCTCTTGTGCCCTCTGCCTATGAGCGTTGTCTTGATGTGGTGAGATATAAGTCGCCCGACGCTGTATTGTTTGACATGTGCCAAACGATTCAGTCGCCCGACGCCAACTTTGGCGAGCCTGAGGGACCTGTAAGCGGTGCCGAGTATATGCGTCACAATAATCTACGTGCAATGGCGTCGGGCTATATCTTCAGCAGGGCAATCCTCCATGGCCTGAGATTCACCCCAAACATGATTCACGAGGAAGAGGAGTTTACACCTCAACTTATCCTGCGCTGCGAACGCCTGTTCATCATGGATGATGTGAAGGCATATTGCTGTAACCAACGGGAGAAGGCGGGCGCCAAGTCAAACGACATGAAATTTAATCTGCGCAGTCTCGACGATGCCGAACAGGTAATCCTCAACCTCTACCGGCTCAGTGAGCGCTTGCCTCATGCCGACCGCATTGCCCTGCGCCGCAGAGTTGACCAGCTGACGATGGAATATCTCTTGCATACAATATCCGCCACCCGTTCGCTCAAGAATCTGCGTGAGCGTATCTCGCGCCTTGAGCCATTAGGACTCTTCCCCTTGCCCGACCGTGCCTACACCAAGCGCTATCGCCTGTATCGCCGCATGCTGAACAGTGGAATAGGCCAGCGCTTGCTCATTATAGCCCCGTAGTGGTGAAACACTGCACACTGCACTAACCAGGCTGAAAGCCCTGTGTTTATCGGGCTTTTGCGTAGTGCAGTGTTTGTTCAGACACTGCACTAACACTGCACAAACACTGCACTAATGCTATGATGGAAGTGTGTAGTGTTAGTGTAGTGTTGACGACAACACTGCACTCGCCACAACCCCTGTGTTTATAAGGGTTTCAGAGTGAAAAGTGCAGTGTGCAGTGTTATTGAACAAATACCTTTTTGTTATAGGCAAAATTCTTCTTTGTTTAGCTTTTGTCCCTATGCTGTTCCTTCATTGATCCTCCATTGATCCTCCATTGTTCCTCCGATGCAAATTCGATGCAAATTCGATGGAAAGTCGATCGATAAGCATAAAAAGAGCAGTGTTACTACAATCAAAGTGCGATCTCTATTCCTTATAGTTCCTTCTTCAGAAATCCGTCGATTGTCCCTTTCTCCGACGAGAAGTTGATGCCGAGGGCAATCACTTTTCGCTTGTCGGCGGCGTATGGCTTGGCATAGCCCTTGTCCTCGATTTGCTTGAGGGCAGCCTCGGCAGAGCCGTTGAGCTTGAACTCTATGATATAGACGTGGCCAGGACACTCCACCACGCAGTCTATGCGCCCTTCACTTGTTTCCTTCTCGGCTACGGTGCTATAGAAACCGAGCATCTTAACTATGAGATAGAACGTGTATTGGAAGTAACGCTCGCACTCCATCGCATCTTGCTTGCGCTGGAAGCGGTAGGTGGTGGAGGAGAGTAGGGCAGTCATGAGTTTCTCAAACTTTGCGGTGTCGCCATCATCTAAGGCGTCAGTCACATCATTCACCCATGACTTAGGTTGAGATGACTCCGAAAAATAGCGTGAGGCGACAGTTTCAATAAATCCATTTCGCACTTCCTCATTCGGGAAGTCGAGAAGATATGTATTGCGGTCAATATTGCAGTCCTTGATTGTGAGATAGCCGCTCTGGTAAATCATTGGCAGGGGTTGCTCCACGTCAGCCTTGTAGTCGATAAACTGCGAGGCATCATAGTATTTGCCCACGAGTTCGTTGATGTTTTCGTTGCTGTGGGCGAGCAGGCGCACAAGATATGTAGGCGTGCCCGAGGCAAACCAGAAGTTGTGCATTCTCTTTGACTTGAGGCAGTTGAGAATACTGAAGGGGTTGAAGATGTCAATCATTTCCTCGCCGAAATGATAGCCGTCGTATTTCTTTTTCAGTCGTTCAACAGTTTCGTTATAACTGAGTTTAAATTTGTCAGCAAGTTTGTGAATCGGTTCGTCAAAAACGGACAGCAGTTCGTTTTTCGTTATTCCGCAAAGACCTTCGAAATCTCCCGACATACTGATATCATCCGGCTGGTTGAATCCGCTGAAAACGCTCACCTGCGAGAACTTGGTTACGCCTGTAAGCATCACAAACTGCAAGTCTTCGTCGGCATCCTTGAACAGACTGTAGAATCCTTTCAGAAGATTGCGGTTGTAGTCTTCTAAGCGCATGCGGTTGCCCTCACTGTCGGTAACTTTCAGGTCGAGGTCAATAACGTCGAGCAGCGGTTTGTCATACTCGTCAATGAGCACCACCGCCCTGCGCCCTGTCTTTTTGTGTGCCGCCTTAAGGACAGACGCAAATCTTCCACCAATAGTGTTAGCATTAGGGTTTTTGCCATATACGGTCTCAATCTCAGCTATGTAGTCCTCTAAAATCTGGCGTAGAATCTTGCCATCAGTAAAATTCCCGTTGGAGAATGAAATATGGAACACAGGATATTCCGCCCACTGCTTTTCGAGCTTGTCGATGGCAAGTCCCTTGAACAGTTCTTTCCTCCCCAGAAAATAGTATTTAAGAGTGGAAATGAGCAGGCTCTTTCCGAATCGCCTCGGGCGACTCAGAAAGTAAATCTTTCCTTCTGTGGCGAGCTTATACACCAAGTCCGTCTTGTCCACATACACATATCCGTCCTGGATAATCTGTGCGAAATCTTGTATTCCTATAGGGTACTTCATACGCTTAACCTTGTTTTCGGTGGCAAAGATACGAATTTTGTTTTATATTTGCAAGTAATTTGATTTCTTTTTATCAAATTATCTTTTTCAGTCGAAGGAAAAAGGGCGTTTATGTTAAATTCATGTTAAATCCTATGAGAATACATACGACTCCCGAATCTTTTACTTATCTTTGCAAAAAGAATGGCGGCGGTAGGCTTACTGCTGCCGAGAGATAATCCACGGTTTGGGCTTGATGCCGAGACCAATGTTGAACAAAATATTCAAGAACAAGAAACAGAAAAAACATAAAGAGATTAAAGACATTATTATAATAACATATTAGCGTTTGCTATTTATTCGGTTTACATCAGAAAATTTGGCGATTAGACGATTGTAATCACTTAGAATAAGTTCGCGAATGCCTGCGCAATGGCGTGGGCTGAACTTATCAGTGATTACGGGTTACGCCAAATACCTCTGATGTAAAGATAAGGGAAGCACCACGCTTTCTTTGTGTCCTTGCGTCAGTGGGTATATACGTCGTAGCCCGTAAAAACCTGAATAACAATGGTTCAGCGCTCTTATCAATTTTTATTCACGCTATTGTTATGCCCGACGAAACAGACATTCGTGAGGACTATATTGCCATGCTCGACGCTGAGCTGCTCAATATCCTCCTCAAGGATCACACTACAAGTAAGAGCGACGAGCAGCACAATATCTTCTGGGCAACCACCGACTATGCTCACATGGGAGCCGGCTACCAATATGGCGACGAGATCAAGCCGCCACTCATCACTGGCAGTCACGGAAATGTGATACGTCCGCGAGTGCTGAAGTCGCTCGATGCCCAGGCTGCCCGCTCCAAGGATATGGCGGAGGTGTTCACCCCGTCATGGATATGCAATGCCCAAAACAATCTCATCGACGAGGCTTGGTTTGGGCGAAAGGACGTTTTCAATGTTGAAAACGCCGACCACACATGGACTGTCAATCCCGACATAATAGAATTTCCCGACAACAAGACATGGCGCGACTATGTGCGCGACTGCCGACTGGAGATAACCTGTGGCGAGGCTCCTTACATCACCAGCAGATATGATACTACCACAGGAATAGCCATCCCGACAAAACAACGCATAGGACTGCTCGACCGCAAACTGAGGGTAGTCGGCGAGAACACCGACACGACAGGCGAATGGCTCAAGGCGGCGCAAAGGGCATATATGTCAACCTATGCCTACGAATGGCAGGGCGACAGTCTGCTGCTTGCGCGTGAGGCTATGCTCTTCACTTTTATTGACAACTATAGAGAGAAATTCGGCACCATGCCATTGAAAAAGTCGATGGAATACATCGCCTATATCATCTCGTGGAACGCATGGCAGATGGACGGACTGAAGGGTGTTGTGCCTAACTCATGCAGAGATGGGGTGGAGGTGGTGGAGAAAGACTTGTTTGGTGAGGTAAGACGTACTGTGTATTGCGATGGATGCCGTGGAGGTGACATCCGCAAGCATAACGGCACATACTGCTACATCCGTAAATGGACCGATAGCAACTCCACTAAAGACAGAATACGATTTATTGACCTTATAAAAAACATTTGACTATGGCAACATTCGAATCATCATTAAGACCAAAGCTCATCTATGTTTTTCGTATTAACGACAATGCCCATCACGGAGCATTGAAAATAGGCGAGGCAACGGCTGAATTGGGCGACGGATATTTCACGCCCAACAGTAGGTTGCTCAATGATGCCGCACGTCAGCGCATCGACCAATACACCAAGACGGCAAGCATACGTTATGACCTTATCTACACCGAGGGAACGATGTTCACGGATGCCAACGGCAAGGTGTCGTCGTTCAATGATAAACAGGTGCACAGCGTGCTCGATCGGTCGGGAATAAGGAAGAAAGATTTCGGGATGAAGAATCAGGGCACTGAGTGGTTTGTCACCGACCTGCAGACAGTGAAGAACGCCATTGCCGCCGTTAAGGCAGGGCGCAAGTCGCTCAAAAGCAAGGAGATAACCGACGAACAGATGCCGATAGTATTCCGCCCCGAGCAGAATGAGGCTATCGACCGCACACTTAAGCGATTCAAGCGTGGCAACCAGATGTTGTGGAATGCCAAGATGAGATTTGGCAAGACCCTGTGCGCCCTCGAAGTGGTGCTGGAGATGGAGGCGCAACGCACGCTTATTCTTACTCATCGCCCCGTGGTGGATGAGGGATGGTTTGAGGATTTCCAGAAGATATTCTTCGACCAACCCGATTATCATTACGGTTCGCGCACAAATGGCGAGGACTTTGCTTCGCTCGAACGCCTTGCGCGCCGTGGCGACAGTTATGTGTATTTCGCCTCGATGCAAGACCTGAGAGGTGCCGCCATGGTGGGAGGAAAGTTTGATAAGAATGTTGACATCTTCAAGGCAAAATGGGATATGCTTATCATCGACGAAGCTCACGAGGGAACAACCACAGATATTGGACAGACAGTGATCGACACACTGATAAAGAAAGACACAAAGGTGTTGCGACTGTCAGGCACTCCATTCAATCTTCTCGACGACTACAAGGAAGAGGAGATATTCACTTGGGACTATGTGATGGAGCAGAA
>CALZYS010000072.1 GCA_945830345.1 uncultured Prevotella sp. | reverse complement strand
GAGCGTCGGATTCATAATCCGGAGGTCGTGGGTTCGGGTCCCACCCCCGCTACTAAAAAAGCCCTGTAAACTGATGGTTTACAGGGCTTAATTTTTTTTAGGTTGCTCACATGTTGCTGACAGCAACCTCAACGGCTACTCGTATAATTGTTCGTCTCCGTCAGAAGAACTTCCGCCGCCGCCCGAAGGATTGTCACTGCCGCCAGATGGGGTGTCATCACTTCCCGAGGGAGTATCGTCGCCTCCCGAGGGAGTGTCGCTGCCACTGCCGCTGCTGCTCGCCGAAGTGTCCTTCGAGATGTCAACCGTGGTCTGTCCGGCACGCTCGGCCTTCAGCGTTGCATCCTGTGCACGACGGGTGGCCACGTTGACGAACTCTGCCTCGTTGATCAAGTCGCAGAACAGCGGGCCTGGCTCCCAGTACACCTTCACGCCAGTGATGTGGGCTGAGGCGTTGAACTCGGCGATGCTCGGCGCACCCTTCGACTCGAGGCGCACGTAGAAGTTGCCGAGGTCGCCCATGGCCACCTTATAGCCGTCGAGGAGCATCTCGCGCAGACAGTCCACCGAACGGGTGAGTACCGCGTTGATGTCGGAGCGATGGTAGGCACTGCCATGCTTGGCGATGTGGGTTGAAAACTCGTCCAGTTGCACCACCTTGGATGCCTGGGCATTAGGATAGGCCCTCTTTGGCCCGTCCTGCTTTGAGGGATCTACTGCCCTCATGCTAAGAGAAAAATTAATCATAGTGATGAAAAATTTTTTTTGGTGAAACAATATGTTAAAGAATTCGCTGTGTCTTGGGGAGGAGACGGGGAACGCTCTTAGAGTGTCGGGCCAACGCTCTTAGAGCGTTCCGCCGAGGCTCTCAGACCGTCCCGGGTCTTCCTTCCTTTTGACGATGCAAAGGTACTAATAAAAAGCGACCCCTCCCAAGGAACGGGAAAAGTCGCCTTAGTTTGCATTATTTTGCACACCTTACTAAATAAATATGTGTTCTATCACTTGTCTTTAGGCTTAACTTTGCGGTAAAAGCCATTCTTTATTCTTACGACAACTTTATATTTGACCATGAATCGCGCGATAATCTTCTCTGCGGTCTTTTGGGGGATATTGAGTTCCTCTGCAACCGCATTAAAGTCCTTGGTAGTGAAGTCATCGGTCAGTTTCTCATACAACTTCTTGTCTCTGTCTAACATATTGGTGGAAACATCCGACTCATCTTCAACGGCCTTCTTTCTCAGTAAATTGCAATAGACCATTGACGTGTGGTTGATGAGTTGATTCACCATTGTTATGGCAATCTGGAAGTCGCGGTCGTCACAAATGACCTCAGGGATATTCTGAATGTCAACAGTCGAGTCGTCGATGAAACGGAGTGCTGTTAGCACCATTGCTATACGAAACGTGATGAGACCAAGTCGTCTTACAGATGCTACGATGTCATCGCCAAACATTGCGACCTGTTCGTCCTGCATATCTTTGAAGAAACGGTTGAATTTTCTTTTCTGCTCATCAGCGAGCTTGAATCGCAGGTTCTCCTTGCGGGCAGCCAACTTGAGATGGACGATATAGAAGTCCTTGCCCATCTTCTCAAACTCATCGTCGAGGGTAACGTCTTCTTCAGCAAAGACATCTCGCCAATCGAGCTTTCGACTGAGCATATAAAAGAGGAAACGCGAGAAAGTGCCGTTGTCGGCGGTTGGAATCAGGTTGCCCACTTGGTCGGGAGTGCCAGTGAGGAGTATTGCCCATCGTGGTTTCTTGATGTCAACCCGCTCGTTTTCCTTGCGTCGGCTGTAACTGATGTTCTCGTGGTGGAAGGCTTTTCGTAGTCCGTCGCTATAATCGCCGTAGTCGCTCTTCAATGCATTGGACATGGCATCGCCTTCGCTTTCAAATGTGAACCCGCATCCGTGGTTGTCGCTGAGAGACTGATACATAGCCGTAGCCGACGAGTTGGCATTAA
Organism: uncultured Prevotella sp.; assembly: GCA_945830345.1. Classification (GTDB taxonomy): domain Bacteria; phylum Bacteroidota; class Bacteroidia; order Bacteroidales; family Bacteroidaceae; genus Prevotella. The sequence goes on along the minus strand of CALZYS010000072.1, from coordinate 8,603 downwards.
TTAGCAGTGAGCGATAGGGAGGTTGCTTCGGTTCGGCGATGTGCTGTCCCTTTTTGCCTTTCTGTGCCTGATAGTCGGCCAACTTCTGCTCATATTCATCAAATTCGGCCTTGTTGGCACGGCGGATGGAATCATGCACATATTTGATGAAGGCATGTATGGCCGAAAGCGAACCCTTGTTGGATGCCGGTGGGGCGACAATGAACGCATATAGGCAGGCATAGACCAAATGGCGGTCATAGTTGCCTACAAATTTGGGCAGACATGCCGATGAGGCAGTGATGATGCCTAAGGTGAGCATGTCGGCACTCTCCCTGTCCTCAGCAATCTGCTGGAGCTTTTGGAATGTCTTCGGCCAATACTCCAGTGGCACTTTGTCGGTGAACGTCATTTTGGGCATTTGTGGCATCTCCTTTTCCCCCGTTTCCCCACTTTGGGGATTTTGGGGAGCGGGGATGTTGAGGCGTGCCACCTCTGCAATATCCACTCCAGCCTGTTTGGCCATGTGGAAGAAAGTTTTGATGGTCACTCCATGCCCGTGGCTCTTCAGGCAAGCGTCGAATTGCCTGTCACATTCTGCTTGGGTGTAATTTGGATACAAGCCACTTATTAGGTGATAAATGTCTCGTCCGCCCTCACCGAGTCCGTCGGCAATGGCAAAACCTACATTCAGCCAATCCTGATAGCTCGATGTTATATCAGTGCCATTGGCCACGAGGCGCTCGGCAGTCATCTTCACTTGCGAGTAGAGGTCTTGCTCAGCTTGTTCTCTTGGCTTAATGTCTGCCTTAGCGTCTGCCGGTTCTACACTTGCGGGCTTAGCCATAGGCTTGTCCGCGTTGATTCTCTCTGTGTTTGAGTTCTCCCATACCTCGATGGGGAACTCCTTTTTATTATCTTTTGTCATATTCATCAATATTTAAAATGGACAAATGTTGGGATTAACATAACAGTTGGGGTCGTAGGGCAGAAAGCACGCCCTCGACACATTCACGCACTGTGGGTCGGCCTCGAGACCGTAAGTGGCATTGAGGTAGTTCTGCATAGCCTTGAACCACACCTCGTGCGGTCTTTTCTGGATATCTATCTGCACCCACCACTTGATTCCGTCGCCCGATGGGGATGTAAACATCAGCTCGGTTGTGAAATACGGGTCGTGGAGCAGGGTTGTCTTCAATGCAGGGATATCCTTGACGTGGTCGAAGTCGATGCAGATAAGTCCGGAATGACTTACGAGCGATGCATCCGAATGATAGCTGAACACGCCCGAGGGAGTGACAAAGTCGAATGACTTGCCCTTGAACTTGCGTGCTTCAGCCTTGTCCTCGATGCTTCTCAGCTGCCTTGTGGCGTTCTTTGCCCGAGTGCCGACGATGTAGCCGAACACCTGTGCCACGGTCATGTTCTCGTGAGGATACTTGTTCGTCACGGGAGCCTTGAAAAGACTAACTACGGCTATGTCCATATCCTTTGGGGTCTTTAAGTCTAACCATAGTGTCGTGATCATCGAGCACCTTCTCGAGGTCGCTTTTGCGATAGAGGCATCGTCCACCTAATTTAGTGAACGGCAGTGTTCCATTTGCGCGCAGTGTGGCGAGAGTGCGGGGCGATATATGCAGCGCCTGCATCACATCTTGTGCGTCAATCCAGTCTTCCAATGGCGTAGTGGTGTTAATCTTTTGTGCAGTGAGCGGCATTTTCCCCTCATTCACTGCCTTTCGGATGGCCACGGCCAGCGGTTGATTACTGTGGAGGAACTCGGTGAAGAGTTCTCCGATTGTCTTTGTGGACTCAATGTCCATCTTCTCTGTCTTTTCCGTTGTCATATTCTACGCTTTCCGGCACTTCGCCCAATCGCCCCAACTGCTGTGCCTTTCAGCTTAGTGGGTCCGGAGGGGAGGTGGCAATTGTGGTTCGTACCTCCCACGGACCAGACAAGCGGTTCATGACGCCGCCGTCCTTTTCGGATGCAAAGGTAAGGAAATGGTTTTGGATACGTATAAAATGTTTTGGTTGTGTTTTAGGAGTATTTAGTGTTCTTTTGTACAGAAAACATCATTTATTCGTTGTGTTGAAAAGTAAAAATCAGGATAGAGGTTAAATATGGGCTAAATCTTTTGGATTGATGGAATAAAAACTATCCAAAAGTTTAGGTTTTGGATGAAAAGTCTCCCTTTTATAGAATCTTTGTTTTAGGAAACGACATTTTTGGATAAAAAAAGGATTGACCTATATAAAGGGTCAATCCAAAACATAGTTAATTAAATTAACACAATCCAGAGAAATCGTGATTAATTAATATTTTTTATGAGTTTTAGACTATTCTCATTGGTTTCTAGGCTTGTTTTGCGATTAATCAAGGCATTTATAGAATCCATTATTTCTTCTTTATCTTTTTCGTTCAGATTATTCTTTGCGTAATTAACAGCACTAACTCCCACTGTATGTAATTTACCATAGGTGGCATATAGTTTATTGAAATACTCAACAAACTTTTTCTCTTTTTTTGAATCTGTACCAATTGAGTCAAGCATTAATACTGCTATGTATTTTGCATCTAATTTTCCCCTATGGCCTTCTGGATTAAGATTGTCAAAGTTAAGAATTATGTATCTTATATTTTCAATTTTCTCAACGTCTAAACCAAATATGTCTTTTTCTTCTTGTGTAATAACGTTGTTATTATTGGCCCAAATACAAAAATTGTGGACATGAGTGTTGAATTTATTGCCGTTGCACTTGTGGAACCATTCTTTAGCAAACTTTGAGTCGTCATTGTATTCTATTCTTTTTTTTGTTAATAAATCCATTGAAGATGATTGTCTATCAATATTTTCAAGAATGATACCTTCCATATGTTTTTTAGCCTCATTAAATGAGTCTTCATAGATTTTTGTTACTATGAATGAATTTTCCCTAATAAAAGCTTCTTCTTTTAGCAAATCAAGGCACATAAGAACAAGTTGCTTAAGTTGCGAAAAGAAGTCTTCGATACTTTCGCAAAGGGCATCAGCTTCCATACCCCATTCTTCTCTATTATAGAAAAATGGGTAAGTTGTACCATTCCCAATCGCAGAACGTCTCATAGCTGAGGGGTTGTGTATTTCTCCATTTATTATTCCGCCTCTTGCGTTTTTTCGTTTGGCGAGTTTTCTGTAAATAATCATCGAGTTCCTCAAGGAACTCCTGATTTTTTTGTACAGACTATGAACTGTATCGCAAAACATATAATTATCAGATTGGAATTGCTTGTTATAAGTCTGGGCAAACAATTTCAGGAAAAACGAATCTTTATTCAGTCTTTCCTTAAAAATGTTGATTTCGCTTTGCAATTGCCTGATTTTTTGTGTGTCGTAATGATTTGAAAGAATACCGTCCAACACTTGGTCGGCTTCAACAATATTTGCTCTCTTCCCAACCTCTTCTAAGGTCTCAATGGTTTGTGATAAATCTATATGTAAAATCATCAAAAAAAAATTTAGTTTATTTGCCCACCTGCGCGGACATCCTTTCGTCTGGCGAATCAGTGAAGCAATTCGCCTACAAAGTTAGCTATAATTATCCGAATTACCAATACAATTAACATAAAAATATTTGATATTTAACCTATATTTGCATATAACTCCCCATTTTCCCCAATTTGGGGATTATGGGGAATTGGGATAAAGAAAAAAAATATGTGCTTTATTGTAAGGGTACTCTATTAGTCAGATTGCCTTCAAATCAAATGCTTCTGCAAATGGGATGATTTCATGGCGGTCGTGATGATTAACCCATGCGTTCTCTTCATGGCTCAACCTCGACAATTCTCGTGATGAAAGACTATTAAATTTCGAGCACACTTGATTAATCACATTCAACTCAGATTCAGTAAAAAGAGTTGTGTCTGATTTGACCGTTGTAGTCAATACACTTCCAACATAGTCTCCAATACTTCTCAATTCCTGATGGATTTCATCAAACTCGCTATATACATTATCCCATCGTTCGGGTACCGGCCCGAAATCAATTGCCTTATATGTTAATCCCGATATTGCCATGCCATTCTCACGATAGGCAAGAAAGTCAACATAAAACAGGAGTTTATTCATCTTAGTACACCACACATCATTGATATGTTCCAACATATAGAGCATAAGGTTCTTTAGACGATCTAATGACAATGGGGCATAACCATTTATGGCTCCTCGTATAGAACGAAAGACACGGGCGGTTTCATACTTCTCAACCATTAGTCTATCCTCATTTGCTATCTCGTTATTTATTTTATCTGCAATCTTTTGATATTCATTATCCGACAACTCGTTGCGTGAACTTTCCAGAATATCGAGCATTACCTTGGGATTGCTAATGGAACGAATCATCCTGCCATTGGACACGTTGGGCACTTCGCCCTGTTCGTACAGGCGATATTGATTTATGCCTATACCAAGGATGAGGGACATTTTCTGTGCGCTAATGCCATAGCGCTTACGGATAGCAACAATTTCGTCTGTATAAGGAATGCCATATTTTTCACGATATTGATTGGTCACTTGAATGAACCCTGCCATATCACTGTCGTCGTCGGTGAATTGCTCGCCGCTGTCTTCACACAACCAAACTGTGTGTATATAAGGATATTCCTCACCACGAAACTTCCATATACGAGCTTCGTGGATGCGCTTCATTTCTTTACCGGTAAATGGGCTCTTCATCTTTTATTCCTCCATTGTTTTAAACGGATAAGACAACGGATGCTCAGCTATATGAAATGATATGCAGATGGTTTGGCTTCCTGTACATCCCATCATTATCTTAATGTATATTTCACGTCCTTTTACATCCTTACCGAAGACCCACATTTCTCCTAATCGGTTTACAAGAAAGTGTTGTACATCTTCTTTGCTTATCATTATATTCTCTTTTTTTGGTTGCAAAATTAATAATAGTATTTGATATTTGCAAATAAATCAACCTTAAAGTTGCTAATTTTACGAATTATTAATGGATATCACTATTCTATAGTTGATTATTGATAAATGTTTTCCTGAAAAGTGCACGAAATCCGACTAAAACTCACTTTTTTTTCGAGTTTTAGTCGGATTTCGTGCATATTTCGCTTTTTTAACTATAATCGGAAGGGGTGAAGGGAGTGAATTGAGTCTTTTTGAGTAATTTTGCAGTCGGAAAAGAGAAGTATTATATATAAAGGAAAAAAGACATGACAGAATTCAAGGATTTGGTGAGGCTCAGAAGGAGCCACAGGAAGTTTACGGACGAGGAGATTAGTCCAGAGGACGTGCAGTTGATAATGCGTGCGGCACTGATGTCGCCCACGTCGAAGAGCCAGAGGGCATGGCAGTTTGTAGTCGTGGATGACAAGACGGACATCGAGAAATTGGCGGATGCCAAGAATCTCGGTTCGCAGTTTATGAAGGGCGCCCCGTTGGCGGTGGCAGTGCTTGGCGACCCCATGCGCAACGACTGCTGGGTGGAGGACGGATCGATAGCCGCCGTGTCGATGCAGTATCAGGCTGAGGAATTGGGATTGGGTTCATGCTGGGTGCAGATGCGTGCCCGCGGACTTGACGACGGCACTCCTGCCGACGAGGTGATACGTGGCATTCTCGATATTCCCGCCAACTACAGTGTACTCTGCATCGTGGCTTTCGGACACAAGGCCGACGAGCGCAAGCCCCAGAACGAGGACAACCTCAAATGGGAGAACGTGCACATCGGGAAATTCAAGACACAGGAATGACGCTATTGTTATATGAATGTCATCCATGGGGGCGGTCTTACACGAGGTAAGACCCTACAAGCGGACGTTTCCTATCGTACAGATTGAATACTTTGCGACTGAGTTGCAATTTCTTTTTCCTACCTTTGCACCCAAAATCAAGGAAAAGACATGAACAACTCAGAAAATCAAGGGCAGCACTGCTGCCGACATACGGGGCATTGCTGCTCACATGGGCACGGCTCCAATGGGGCATTTGATAAGATAATGCTCACGCGCATTGCGCTGACGGCAGTCACCACCGTGGCATTGCAGTTTGTGGAGATTGAGGGATGGTGGCGATTTGCCGCCTTCCTCGTAGTGTATCTGATAATAGGCTACGACATACTGCGCGAGGCTGCGGAAGGAATACTGCATGGCGAGGTGTTCGACGAGAACTTCCTCATGGCAGTGGCCACCATCGGGGCCTTTGCCCTTGCACTCATGAGCGGTTCGGGCGACTACAACGAGGCGATTGCCGTGATGCTGCTGTTCCAGGTGGGCGAACTCTTCCAAAGTCATGCCGTGGACAAGAGCAGGCGCAACATCGTGGCACTGATGGACATACGCCCCGACTATGCCAATGTGGAGCGCGAAGGGAACATCGAGAAGATACACCCCGACGAGGTGAGCATCGGCACGGAGATAGTGGTGAGGCGAGGCGAGAAGGTGCCCATCGACGGCGTGGTGAGCGAAGGCGAGTCGATGCTCAATACTGCCGCCCTGACTGGCGAGTCGGTGCCCCGCAAAGCCGTCGTAGGCGACGATATACTCAGCGGTTGCATCAATATGGGCGACACGCTGCGCATAAGGACAACCAAGGCATTTGGCGAATCCACTGCCAGTAAGATACTCCAACTGATGGAGGCAAGTGGCAGCCATAAGTCGAGTTCGGAAAATTTCATATCCCGATTCGCGAGGATTTACACGCCGATAGTGTGCTATGCCGCCCTTGCCCTTGCCTTGGTGCCTCCATTGGTGTGCACGTTGGCGATGGGCGAGCCATGGGGTGAGGCGTTTGAGGTGTGGCTCTATCGCGCCCTCACGTTTCTCGTCATCTCCTGCCCCTGTGCCTTGGTGGTGAGCATTCCACTGACGTTCTTCGCCGGCATTGGTTGTGCGGGCCGACTTGGAATACTTGTTAAAGGCAGCCGCTATCTTGAGATGCTTTCAAAGGTGAGGACGATAGTCTTTGACAAGACAGGCACTCTTACCGAAGGCAATATCGACCGTGAGGACAGGGTGAAATCAACATCGCGCCCTGCAATCGACACATTGCGTGGCGAGGGTATCGAGGAAATCGTGATGATGACCGGCGACAGGCATGAGGTAGCCGAAAGGATAGGCAATGAGGTGGGTATCAATAGGATATATAGCGAACTGCTGCCCGAAGGCAAGGTGGCACGCCTGGAAAGCGTGATGGCTGAGAGCGTTAAGGGCGGAATGGTGGCATTCGTGGGCGACGGTATCAACGATGCCCCTGTGCTCAGGCGCGCCGATATAGGCATCGCCATGGGGGCATTGGGATGTGATGCGGCGATAGAGGCAGCCGACGTGGTGCTCATGGACGACGATCCGATGAAGTTGGTGACCGCTATTCGCGTGTCGAGGCGCACGTTGGCGATAGTGTGGCAGAACATCGTGCTGACCCTCGGAGTGAAGGCGGTGTGCTTAGTGCTTGGGGCTTTTGGCTTGGCTAATATGTGGCTGGCTGTCATTGCCGATGTGGGGGTGATGGTGGTGACGGTGGTCAATGCGATGAGGACGGGCCAGGCAGCAAAACTGCCTGGAACGGTGGCTCTTTCTTGGCGATAAGGGCGGTGGCTCTTTCTCGGCGATGAGGGCGGTGGCTCTTTTTTAGCGAGGGACAGCGTGACGACATAATGATGAATAATAAAGGAATAATGGCGGAAATGGAAAGAATAGAAGAACATCTGACAGAACATGGAGTGAAACCCACGGCAGTGAGAATACTGGTGTGGGAGCAGGCTTCGCGTCAGCAGGAGACATTCACTCTCAGCGACATGGAGGAGTGGATGCCCCACATGGACAGGTCGAGCATCTTCCGTGCGCTGAGGCTTTTTGCCGAGCATCACCTGTTGCACGAGATTGACGACGGCAGCGGTCAGCAGAAGTACTGCGTATGCCGCTGCGGCAACAGTAGGCATATCAACCACATCCATTTCACATGCATGAAATGCGGACAGACATATTGCCTTGAAGACTACCAGATTCCCATTGTCCAACTGCCCGAGGGCTTCGATATGGAAGAGGCGGAATATGTCATCAAAGGAGTGTGTCCGTATTGCAAAAACTGACCCAAGACAAGAAAAATGAGTAAGAAGTGGAAAAAAAACACTTTTTTGCTTGTTATGTCGGGGGAATTTAGTAATTTTGCAGCCTGAATTACACATATTTTATATATAACGTTATATTATGGCTGAAAAGAAACAGATTAAGACCGCATTGGTATCGGTTTTCCACAAGGATGGATTGGACGAGCTGCTCAAGAAGCTCAATGAAGAGGGCGTGAAGTTCCTCTCGACAGGAGGTACTCAGAAGTTTATCGAGTCACTCGGTTATGAGTGCCAGAAGGTGGAGGATGTCACCACTTATCCTTCAATCCTCGGTGGCAGAGTGAAGACTCTCCATCCGAAGGTGTTCGGAGGTATTCTCGGACGTCGCGACAACGAGGGCGACCTGGAGCAGATGAAGCAGTATGAGATTCCCGAGATTGATCTTGTCATCGTGGATCTCTATCCATTCGAGGACACCGTGGCAAGCGGCGCATCAGAGGCCGACATCATCGAGAAGATAGACATCGGCGGCATTTCGCTCATCC
>CALZYS010000071.1 GCA_945830345.1 uncultured Prevotella sp. | reverse complement strand
TCGTCGCAATAGGTCAAGACAAGATAATACTTTTGGAGTATGTAGTAGGTCTTGCGTTGCTTGCGGACAACGTAGGTGTTATTGTCGCCCTTGACAAACTCATCGACCATCTGTAACTCGGTCTTGCTCAGACGGCTAAGGATCTCTATGGGATTGTGTAACACCTCTGAGGATATTCGACGAGCAGTCTCGTCTTTCTTTAGGTTGGGACTGACGTAGAGGTCGAACTTCTTGCATACGGTCAACATGTTGACCTTGGTGGTGCTATTCAAAACCTGGGCAAGGCTGACGTTGTCGGCCTTGAAATTTGTATTTGGAATGGTAATCATAAGTTTTTTGAATTTGACAGTGCAAAGGTAATATTTTTTTATTTCATCCTACCTTACGCTGTATCGGTGATATCTATATTGTAATTCCTATCACTTGAAAGTGTTAACTGTTAACGCGTAACTTGCGTTTTTTATGAAGTAATGAAACGCATCTATTGTTGTACTAATTTTTCCACAGCGGTGAAAAAAGCGTTTGTAAAAGCAGCGCGTTTATTATTTTTTCTGTCCGGTAAACGCGAAACGGACTTGGTACGAGTACCAATATATAATATCTTTGATTGACGACAACAGGGACAACTTGAAACAACTTGGTGTCCGCAAGCGGACGGGGTAGGTTGAACGTGAATTGCCACTAATTATCCGTAAATTTATCGTGAATTATATCTTTGTTGGTACGACAGAAGGGGACGATCCTTCATCCGCACGGGGCGGATTGCCGGCATGACGTTGATTGATGATTGATTATTGATTAATGGTATCCTGATAAAACACTACGATATTTGCGTTTTAACATACACGAAGACAATAGGCAATCTATGATATCCTTTAATAGCTCTGGGAGTATAATTCCAAGGTCGTCAATATCAGAATGCATATTTGACAAATACTCACAAGAGTATTCATCTACTTGCTCAGCATAGACAAACGTCTTTCTGGGAAATGAAAATGTATCTGTGACAATCTCACCTTCACTGAAAATATACGCATTCACATTTCTTTCTATGTCATTGACACATCCGTTTCCTATTGCCATGGTTTCGGGGATGTGGTCTTTTGACGTAGGGAGTGATGCTATAACAACATCATCCTTCATCCTTCCAAGCACAATAAAATATTTTGGTTTGGGATTGGCTCCATTCTTGAATGTGAATGGTGTGAATTTCAGTAACTGACCTTGTTCTAACATATACACAATTGATTATGGCCGCATCATGTTGGCAGTCCTGCGAACTTCAAGGCATTCTTCATAAAACGCCTTGTTGTCATTACAAAGTGATTTCCCAAAGTCTATGACTACATTCGAACTATTTGCCCGCTTCTCTTTGAAATCTTGCAAGAGGTCATTTTCCTTGGCGGCATTCCACCAGGGGGAACCCTCGCGATGGGTTAGTTCAATGAGTTGGTCAGAAGTCAGATTTCCATATTTCGACATTATGTTATCCATTACTTCCAGTTCTGCATCACTAAACTCTCCGTCATCAAACTTTACCTTGGGTTTGACAATATTTCCCTTGCCTGTGTTCTTTAGGGTAACAAAAGACTCCAAAAGAATTGGCTGGTCACTTAATTCTTCATAAACGTCAACCGAAACAGGCCCCATGCGCCATACACTAAAGGGTATAGCCAACAATGGAACATGGTATTTCAGCACCATCTGTTCCTCCATAAGATAAAGCAACTTCAGCACTTCCGTCTTATAGGGGAACCTGGCTCTTTCGGCAATAAAAACCACCGCATTGCCAAGCTTTTGCTTGCTCGATTCTGAAAACCTGCACATATTGTTTAATCTTTACTTTAATGTATTTCGGGCGCAAATATACACATTTATTCTGATATTTGCAAGGAAATCGGGAAAAAATATACAAATTTGACTACTTTGTATTTCTCTTTTCAATCTTAACCTTAACGTTGTACCATTTTTTGCGTTATCAATAGTGGCGGTCTTACACGAGGTAAGACCCTACAAGAGACGGGTTATGATTTCAATTCCACAAGTCCCTCAATCCGTCTTTCCATGCTGGGAAGGGGGGATTGGTGTTGAGTTCGTTGTAGATTTCAACGTTCTTGTTGACCAGCATGTTTACCAAGTCCAGTACGTGATTGTCAAGCAGGGCGAAGATTGGGGCTTCGCCATTGCGGGGATTTATAGTCAAGTTGGGGAGTTCTTCAAAGAACGTGGCTCCCGCTTTGGTATCTAAGAATTTTCTCATTTTGCTACTGAATTTGGTGGTATGATAATGCTAAATTGGTACGACAGAAGGGGACGATCCTTCATCCGCATGGGGCGGATTGCCTGCATGACGTTGATGGATGACTGATGAATGATTATTGATTGATGATTGACAATATTCATTGAAAATTTTTCTACCTCACCCGTCCTCTCCTGCTAGGAGAGGTTCCACCTCTCTCCTAAATCCTCTCTCCTCAGAAGAGAGGACTTAAAGCCTGGCCGGCCGGGCCTGTACTCGCAAACAAGCTCTCGCCCACAAGGGGTTGCTCGTGATTGCCTACGCAACAGAGTTGCGAGTATTTGACGCACAATGTGCGATTGTTTATGCGCCGAGGGCGCGGCTGCTCAAGGTAAATAAGATATTCACAAACATTTATTATTTTACCCATATTGTCTTATACATGGGCCACACATCCATCTGTGGCACTGGAGACAATTTTGCAAATCGGCATTTCTCATAAAAACCAACAGCACTATATTCTTTAGTATGTAGAGCATTGACTGTTAAAAACAAACAAGCTGCAACATCCTGCGTTTTTGCCCTTTCAACAATAACATCTATAAGTTCTCTACCCAAACCTTGCCCTCTATAATTCTTGTCTATCGCAAAATATGTAATTTCAAGTGCTGGGTACGAATATTTTTTTTCAAATGTACTTCTGAATGTTTCGTCAACGGCTAAATCATCTGTCCCCGCAGCACCGATACTGAGGTCTTCAAAATCATCAGAATTTAGATTCACAGAATCAAAGGATAGAGAAAATAAGGCTGCGATGGTATCATTTATACTATCCCGGACTACAAAAGTAGAACAGTAGTGATTTGCATCACAGAATTTAAGGTTGCCATGTATAAAATTATCCATTTGGGCAACTCCACATTCGAAGCTGTCCAAAACAGAAAAATCCGATAAACGCTCAACCTTAAAATGACAATCCATTATCTACTTCCAAATAATAACATACTTGCGCTTCTGTGGCTCAGTATTATCCACATGAATAGATTGTGAATACGATTGCTTAACCGCCTCACGGATATCTCTTGCTATCTTACCTGTTGCTACAGGTTTGGGAATGTTGTGACCTAACATATAAAAATTATTTATGATTTCGCGGCAAAGATACAAATTTATTTTGAGATTTGCAAGGAAATCGGGAAAAAATATACAAATTTGACTACTTTGTATTTCTCTTTTCAACCTTAACCTTAACGTTGTACCATCTTTTGCGTTATCTAATCTATTTTTTCTAAATATGCCGAGGGGATAAAGGTGGTGGCGATGGTGAGGAGACCATCGACGACGATGGCTACGCGCTGCTGGCCGCAGTAGCGGGCTACCTTGCCTTCAATGCCCTTGAATGAGCCTCCAATGACACGGACTTTTGCCCCTTTGTCGAACTTACGCTCGTCGTTGGGAACGATGACAAGCCCACCAGACTGGTCGGCCAAGACTGTGCGGAGATTGTCCAACTGATATTGGGGGACAATGAGCGGAGTGTGCAGTACCTCCCCATCAACGGTTTTGCGCCCGTAGTAGAAACGGAGATACGGGAGGTTGACGTTGTCGTAAACGTATTTCTTTAGCTTGTCCTCTGTGCCATAGGCAAAGAGGATGTTAAGAAGATAGGACTTGGTGACCTTCTTGCGCTTGTTCTTAACCATCACGAATGCCTTGATGGTGGGATAGTAGGTCTCGACTCCCTGGCTGACGAGATAATCATTGGCCTTGCCCGTCTGACCGTAGGTGGCACGAAGGGCATACCAATGGGCATTGGGATTATTGTCTTTTAAATCCTTGGATGCGGGCTTTTGCTCGGTTGCCGACTGAATATAGTTGGTGGACACCCCTGTTTGTGAGTTCTCTGCTGGAATGGGCGTTTGAACTTCGGGGAGGGCATCGGGGGCAAACCCGGTGCGGGGAGGGATTGACGTACCCTCGGGGGTGATATCATCGGTAGTATGTGAATCCATATCGATGACCTAACCTATTCTAACAGAACTCGGCTATGGACTCAACTTGGCTTGGCGTGAGCCGCCATATAAAATGGCAGTGAAATCCGCTGCAAAGATAGACAATATATTTTAATTTATCCTATTTATATTTTTAAGAAATTATGATAATCGTTAAAATTAGACTTTTTTAACAGAAAAGACTGATTAATGATACAATTGTAGTTGGACGAGAAGAACATTAATGTTTAATACCGCAAGATGACGGAAGAAGAACAGTTTCTCATGTTTTTCGTGGTATTTCTTTGTGGTTTCATTTTTTATTTGTAACTTTGCAGCCCAATAATAAGTTTATAATAATGAAGAAATTATTTATAGAGACATACGGATGCCAGATGAACGTGGCTGACTCCGAGGTGGTGGCGTCGGTGATGCAGATGGCGGGATATGAGACTTGCGACAACATCAAGGATGCTGACGCCGTTTTCCTCAACACTTGTTCGGTGCGCGACAATGCCGAACAGAAGATTTACAATCGTCTTGACACCCTCGACGCCGAACGACGCAAGGGGCACAAGATGATTATCGGTGTGCTTGGTTGCATGGCGGAGCGAGTGAAGGACGACCTGCTGCAGAACCACCATGCCGACCTCGTGGCTGGACCCGACGCATATCTCTCGCTGCCCGACCTCGTGGCACAGGCCGAGACAGGACACAAGGCGATAAACATCGAACTTTCCACATCCGAGACATATAGCAACATCGTGCCGCAGCGTCTCCACGGAACAAAGATTGGCGGATACGTGAGCATCATGCGAGGATGCAACAACTTCTGCCACTACTGCATCGTGCCATATACAAGAGGCAGAGAGCGCAGTCGCGACATTGAGAGCATACTCAGAGAAGTGCGCGACCTGAGGGACCGAGGATATAAGGAGGTGACGCTGCTGGGGCAGAACGTTAATTCTTATATAATTAGGAATGAGGAATTAGGAATTAGGAATGAGTTTCCTGACCTCCTGCGTGCTGTGGCCCTTGAGGCTCCGGAGATGCGCATACGCTTCACTACGTCGCATCCCAAGGACATGAGCGACGAGACGCTGAGGGTGATTGCCGAGATGCCTAACGTGTGCAAGCATATACACCTGCCGGTGCAGAGCGGAAGCAACAGGATCCTTAAACTCATGAACCGCAAATACACCCGCGAGTGGTATCTCGACCGTGTGGCTGCCATACGACGCATCATCCCCGACTGCGGGCTTTCTACCGATATCTTCGTGGGCTATCACAGTGAGACTGAGGAGGACCACCAAATGTCGCTTTCGCTGATGAGAGAAGTGGGATATGACTCTGCCTTCATGTTCAAATACAGTGAGCGTCCGGGAACATACGCATCAAAGCATCTGCCCGACGATGTGCCCGAAGACGTGAAGATTCGCCGTCTAAACGAACTCATCCATCTGCAGACCGAGATGTCGGCAATAGCCAACAAGCGCGACGAGGGCAAGGAGTTTGACGTGCTCGTGGAGGGATTCAGCAAGCGCTCGCGCGAACAGCTCTGCGGGCGCAACGAGCAGAACAAAATGGTGGTGTTCGACAAGGGCAACCATCACATAGGCGAGACGGTGAGAGTGAGAATCACGGGAAGCTCGAGTGCTACACTTTTGGGAGAGGAGGTCTGATATGAAAGAATTTATTGCTGTTCTTCGCCGCTTCGTTCCGCCCTATAAGCGTTATTTGGTGTGGTCGGTGGTATTCAACATACTGTCGGCTGTGCTGAATATATTCTCGTTTATGGCGATTATTCCTATCTTGCAGATACTCTTCCAGACGGAAATTTCCCCTACCGAGGGGCAGGGGCATCCTATCCCTATAACATGGGACAACCTGCAGGAGGCATTCACCAATAATGCCAACTACTATATCGGACAACTCATAGAGAGTATCGGTCCTACCACCACCCTACTCGTCATCGGCGTCTTCCTCGCCTTCATGACATTCCTCAAGACGGGAGCCTACTTCCTCTCGTCGGCCACCATCATACCGATTCGCACTGGTGTGGTGCGCGACATACGCAACCAACTCTACCGCAAGATAACATCGCTGCCCCTTGGATTCTTCTCGGAGGAGCGCAAGGGCGACATCATCGCACGCATGAGCGGGGATGTGGCCGAGGTGGAAAACTCAATAATGTCGTCGCTCGACATGCTGTTCAAGAATCCCGTGCTCATCATCGCATATTTCTCAACCCTGATTGTAATCTCCTGGCAGCTCACGTTGTTCACACTCGTATTCGTGCCTGTGATGGGATGGTTTATGGGAATGGTGGGCAGAAAGCTCAAGCAGAACTCCATCAAGGCGCAAAGCCTGTGGAGCGACACCATGAGTCAGGTGGAGGAGACACTCGGTGGACTGCGCATCATCAAGGCTTTCTGTGCAGAGGAGAAGATGAACGAACGCTTCGACCGCGTCAACTCCGCCTATCGCAACGACATCATGCGGGTGAACATACGCCAGCAGATGGCCCACCCGATGAGCGAGTTCCTCGGCACTGTCATGATTGTCATCGTGCTGTGGTTTGGCGGAATCCTAGTCCTTTCGGGTGACTCAATGCTCTCGGGACCCACATTTATCTATTATCTCGTGATGCTATACAGTATCATCAACCCACTGAAGGAGTTCTCAAAGGCAGGATATAACATCCCCAAGGGACTCGCCTCGATGGAGCGTATCGACAAGATACTGAATGCCGAAAACAATATCATTGAGAAACCGTCACCAAGGCATATCACCTCGTTCGAGCATCAGATTGAGTTCCGCAACGTCTCCTTCCGCTACGACAAGAAATGGATTCTGCGCAACATCAACCTCACTATCCCCAAGGGCAAGACCATCGCCTTGGTAGGACAGAGCGGCGGCGGAAAATCAACCCTCGTGGATCTCATACCGAGATATTACGACGTGCAGGAGGGCGAGGTGCTCATCGACGGAGTAAACGTGAAAGACCTTGGCATTCACGACCTTCGCCAACTCATCGGCAACGTCAACCAGGAGGCTATCCTCTTCAACGACTCCTTCCGCAACAACATCGCCTTTGGTGTGGATAACGCCACCGAAGAGCAGATAGCTGAGGCGGCAAAGATAGCCAATGCCTACGACTTCATCATGCAGTCGGAGCAACAGTTCAACACCACCGTGGGAGACCGCGGAAGCCGACTCTCGGGCGGTCAGCGCCAGCGTGTGAGCATAGCCCGAGCCATACTCAAGAACCCTCCCATCCTCATCCTCGACGAGGCCACGTCGGCTCTCGACACCGAGAGTGAGCGACTGGTGCAGGATGCCCTCGAACGCCTGATGAAGACTCGCACCACAGTGGCGATAGCCCATCGCCTGAGCACAATTAAATGTGCCGACGAGATTTGCGTGATTCACGAGGGCGAGATTGTGGAGAGAGGTACGCACGACGAACTGCTTGCCATCGACGGATATTACAAGAAACTCAACGACATGCAGTCATTATAGACAGAAAGTGTGTGTATGAGATGACAGGAGACTATCTTAATTCGCCTGCCTCATACAACTTCTTCACCTTGGCATAGGTCTTTGTCGTGCCAAATCCGCTCTTTGCCGCCACCTCCGACTGCGTAGCCTTGGGATGTTGCTCCAAATAGCTGATGGCATAGAGTATGCGCAAGGTGTTGACATAGCAATAGAACGAACCGAAACGCTCGCGGAACACCACCGAGAGATAGGTGCGGTTGGTGCCAAGCCTCTCGGCAAGTACAGTCTTGTTGAACTTTTGGTCGAGATAGAGTCTTTCGTCCTCGACAATATCACGTATCTGTCGCTCGATGTTGTCCTTGACAGAAGAGGGAATCTGGTTGTTTCGTGAGGTGACAGCCTTAGCATCGATTGCCTCCTTTTCAATGTCCTTAGTTATCACCTCGCAATCCTTGCGCTGGGGATGGAGTATGAGTATGGTGATGGCAAGCCCCAACACCGTCATGACAAGGAAATAACACGCATTGACGAAATGACTGTCCACAAAGAACACTACCAACGACAATAGCCATGCAGCAAAGGGAATGAAAATCACCATCTTGGCAAAAACCAGCGGAAAGTCGTCTTCGTTGGAATATTCACCGCGCACGAACTCGGTTATCATGCGAAACAACCATCGTGTGGTGCACACCAGTTTGACTGCAAGTGCCGATGATGCAAGCAAAACCACTACTTCCGCCCATCCTCCATAGGAGTCAATCGTATTGCCTCCGATACATGCAAGGACAAATAATCCCACGAAAATGGAGATAGGAATTATAAGAAGAACTATATAATTGCGTATCCATCGGGAGGTGACACCAAAAAAGAACGTCCGGAACGCTATGGTGCCGAACACTGGCATGAAGAAGAGCAGAAATGACTTGGTGAATAACCACGTGTCAGGACTACCGTAATGCAGCAGATAGGGAGTAAGGAGTAGATAACAGAGAAAAGACACTGTGACTAACGAGCGCGACGGGTAGAAATATGACGGATTGAGATTATATGGTCTGCACATGTGAAACCACCGAATCAGTCCGCATATCACTGAGTTGAGAATCAGTGTGTAGCACGCTGCCTTGCAAAACAACATTTCCTGCATAATAATCCTGTATAATCAATTGATATAAAAGCAAAAGAAGAAGCCAACGGATATTCGTCAAGCTTCTTCTCTTTTTAGTTTAAAACCAGTCGGGATGAGGCGACTCGAACGCCCGACCCCTACGTCCCGAACGTAGTGCGCTACCAACTGCGCTACATCCCGATTTCAGTTTGCGGGTGCAAAGTTACACATTTTTTTTGTAATACGTGCAACTTTTCGCGAAAACTTTCATAAAATTCTATAAAGTCTCTGGCAATTGATACAGTTTGATGCCGTTGCTTCCCTTTATAAGGATATAATATCCTTGGGGCTGATCGGCGGCAATGGCAGCCTTCACCTCCTCGATGTCGGCAAACTTGCGCAACGGCGTGTTTGTCTTTGCAAAAGCCTCGCCTACGAGCCATGTATTGTCGAGATGAGCCTCGGCAAGGAAGTCAACCACCTTCTGGTGCTCCTCCTCGCTCTGTTCTCCCAATTCCCTCATATCTCCCAAGATAGTCATCTTTGGCTCCACCTGCATGTCGCGAAAGTTGCGCAGTGCCGCCGACATACTGGTGGGATTGGCGTTGTAGGCATCCACGATGAGGTGATTGTGGGCCGTCTCGGTGAGTTGCGAGCGATTGTTGCTCGGTTCGTATGACGACAGGGCATGGCATATCTGCTCGGGCGACACACCAAAATGCAGTCCGATGGTGGCGGCTGCCAACATATTATATATATTATAGCTGCCGATGAGATGAGTATTGACATCATACCAACTCTCGCCATCAGTCCAGCGGAAATGCAGGAACGGCGCACATTCCATCACTTCGCCTCTCACGCTCAGTGTCTCGTTCTCACCCACTCCATATTTAATAAGGTGTAGTCCGTCGGCTATGCGCATTAGATGTTCGTTTCCGGCATCAATAAACACTTTTGAGGATGGATTGCCACGCAGGAAATCATATAGTTCGCCCTTGGTGCGCACCACCCCCTCAAACGAACCGAAGCCCTGCAGATGAGCCTTACCCACATTGGTGATGATACCATATTCAGGCTCCACCGTCTCCACCAACGTCTTGATGTCTCCTGGATGGCTTGCCCCCATCTCCACCACAGCGATGTCGTGCTCAGGAGAGAGTCGGAATAGTGTCTTCGGCACTCCCACATCATTATTGAAATTACCCTGTGTGAACAGCACATTGAATTTCTCGCCAAGCACCGCAGCCACAAGTTCCTTGGTGGTTGTCTTGCCGTTTGTTCCAGTGATTCCTATCACAGGTATGTGAAAATGACGACGATGATGGCGTGCGAGTGCCTTGAATGTGGCAAGACAGTCATCTACAAGGATATACCTTTGGTCGTTGGCATCGGCATATTCCTTTTCATCCACGATAGCATAGGCACAACCCTTGTCGAGAGCCGAGGCTGCAAACTTGTTTCCATCGAATGATTCACCCTTGAGGGCGAGGAAAATCGACCCCTCGGGGCAGTCGCGACTATCTGTGGTTATCATCGGATGCTGGCGGTAGATTTCATAAAGTGCTTCTATTTCCATAACTCTTTTTTATCTAATTGACGTGCAAAATTACGTTATTTTTCGCATATAACGAAATAAATCTATAGTTTTTTTGCCATTTATTTGTTTTTGTGCGCAAAATAAATTATCTTTGCGGAAAAAATAAGAGTAAAGATTTGGAATATACAATTAATGTTGGTGGCAAACTCATGGATATGAGTAGCCCTAAGGTGATGGGCATATTGAATGTTACGCCCGACTCCTTATTCTCGGGAAGTCGCAAGCAGACCGAAAAGGAGATTGCCGAACGTTGCAACCAAA
>CALZYS010000070.1 GCA_945830345.1 uncultured Prevotella sp. | reverse complement strand
TGGCGTACCGATAACGAGATTGAGGCACACAACAATCCCCTTTGGCAGGACGGCGGTGGAAAACAGTCGAGGAAAATACGCAGTTTCGGACCATCCCTTGACCTATATCTAAACAAGAAGCTAAAGGGCAATCAGGAACTCACTGTCGATGTTCTCGGCACATATTACAACAACACCCAATCCGACCACAACAAGCAGTGGACAACCTCTGCGCAGCAAGAACCCCCCACCGGTGGGCAGGGGGGCTTCCTCATCGACGATAACCAGAGTTCCAAGAACAACAAATATTCTCTTATCGGAGAGTTGGCATATACTAAGTCATGGGGCAAGACCAATCTTTCCTTAGGATATAAGGCAACTCTCGCTAAGGCCGACTACAAGATACGCAACATGTTGTCCGACTACAACGAGTATGCTTATACATCACACAACGACAACCATTATTTCTACGGTGAAATCGGGGGAAATCTCAATAAACTGACCTATCGCCTCGGCGTAGGTGGCACATATGTAAACACTAATAATGATGTGACAGATTATTCCAAACTATATTTCACACCGAAGTTATTGCTTTCCTATCCTATAAAGAACGGCCAGCTCCAGCTTCTTGTGCAGTCATCACCGGTTTTGCCATCCATATCTCAGCTCAGTAACAGTGCCAAGATATATATCCCGGGACTCATAGAGAGGGGTAATCCTTATCTGGAATCGGGTAACAGGAATAATGTGCAAGTATCGCTCAATCTCTCCCATCCATATTTCGACATATATTCGCAGGTACTCGCCGACTATGTCTCTAACCCCATCTGCAGCAGTTTCCAATGGGATGAGGTTGATGGCAACCGCACCATAGTAATGTCACCGCTCAACGGCAAGTATGAGTTTGTGTATGGAGGATTGTTCTACGGTAGGTTGAAGCCGTTCAAATCGGAGCTTTTCACCATCGGATTCTCCGTAGGTGCATGGAACGATACATACAAGAGCGACATCACAGGTCGCCAGTCGCATTTCCGCATGCCTATTGACTGGGAGATTGGTTTCCGCAAGGGACGCTTCGGTGCTTCGTGGTATTATAATATTGTGACTAAAAATATCAACGGTCCGTTCCTGCATAAGAACGAGAACAACAGCAACCTGTCGGTGTTCTATCAGCACAAGCAGTTGAAGGTGCAGCTCACGAGCATCTTCTTCCTGCGCACCCCGCACTATGAGTCGGAGGCATTGCCAAATGACATCCTCACATTCCGTCATTGGAATGAGATTCCCGACCAGCGGTCTATGGTATGCCTTACCCTCAGCTATAACATCTTCTCGGGCAAGCAGAAGGATGTACAGAAGAAGATCAACAACTACGACTGGGATAAGGGTACTCTTTAATTAGGAATTAAGAATTAGGAATTAGGGATGAGGAATTTCTTTCTGATTTTATTGAAAAAATGTTCAATTTGTCTTAAATGCTTTGCCGTTTGAAGAATTATTGCTAAATTTGCGGCATGAAAAGTATTAAAGGTATATTGACTGTAATAATGATGGGTTTGTGCTCTTCTGCCGTTGCACAGGATTCGCTCGACGTTTCCGTGCAACGTCATGAGGGCACTAAGCATAATGTAGCTCTGAATATTGGCTATTCCAATGTTGGCTTTTTCGGAGATGTCGATACATTGAGAGGCTTGCAACTGAATGTTTTCTCCAGTATATCCCGCAAGGAGATGCGAGGCGTGAGTATAGCCGGACTTATCTCGTCAGCCAAACAGAATGCTTACGGAGTGCAGATGTCTGGCTTTATCAGTGCTGTCAACGGCAATATGCGTGGTGTGCAGATTTCCGGTGTATCCAATATTGCCAAGCGTATGAATGGCGTTCAGATTTCCGGTCTTGGCAATTCTACCACCACACCATTCCGTGGTGTGCAGCTCTCGGGAATAACCAATGTGGCAATGGGGGTGAGAAGAGGAATGCAGATAGCGGGTATGGCAAATATCTGTTCTTCGTATATGCGAGGCATACAGATAGGTGGTTATAACTATGCAGACTCTCTCAATGGTTGGCAGATAGGAATAGTTAATTCCTGCTACAGTCATCCCCGGGGGTGGCAGGTGGGAATCATCAATTACAGTCGAGATACCAAAGTGCATAAACTTGGACTTGTGAATGTCAATCCTCTCACTCGGGTTGACCTTATGACCTATATGGGTACATCTTCGAAACTCAATATGGCAGTGAGGTTCCGCAACCGCAGTACCTACAATATCATCGGTGTGGGAACTCATTATATGGGTTTTGACGAGGATTTCTCGGGAGCGGTGTTCTATCGCATAGGTCAGTATTTCACTATTGCCCCGAGATGGTCGATAAGTGGCGACATCGGATATTTCCATGTCGAGACATTCCAAAAAAACTCCAACAAGAGTCCCGAGCGACTCTTTTCCCTGCAGGCCCGACTTAATGTTGACTATCAGTTGACGCGTATCATTGGTGCGTTTGGCTCGGTAGGTTATGGCAATACGAGATATTATGATCATGCCCGGCTCTATCGACAGAGGATGTTGGCAGAATTAGGTTTCACTTTCAGACTTATAAGAAGATGAAGAGATATATAATCAGCGTATTGGCATTGCTGCCAATGATGGCAATGGCGGATGAGCCTAATGTCGTGGAGCAAGATTCTGTGGCATCAGTAGATGCGGCTGCCGTTGACAGTATGGCAAGTCATTACTTGCGCATGGCTATCGATGACGAGAAGAAGGAGAGGGCATCCATCTTTGCCTTAGATAATCCCGACAACCAGAAAAAACACCCGTGGAAGGCGGCGATAGAGACATTTGGTATCAATGTCTTGGTGCAGAGTTTTGACCGCTTTATCCTTAATGCCGACTTTGCCCAGATTTCGTTTAATTCTATCAAGCATAACATCAAGAACGGTTTTGTTTGGGACAACGACCAGTTCTCCACCAATCTCTTTGCCCATCCTTATCATGGTGGACTATATTTCAATGCAGCCCGTAGCAATGGCATGAACTTCTGGGAGTCGATACCCTATTCGTTCTGTGGCTCGCTGATGTGGGAGACGACATGCGAGATCGAACCACCTGCCATCAACGACCTTATCGCCACGACGATGGGAGGTGTATGTATCGGTGAAGTCACCTATCGTATCTCCGACCTTATCCTTGATGACAGCAAGCGAGGTGGAGCCCGTTTCTGGCGCGAGTTCTTGGCAGCCGTAGTATGTCCTATCAAGGCATTCAACCGCATCATCAGCGGAGATGCATGGAAGGTGAGACACCGATACTATAAGTATCACGACTACGACCGCATACCTGTCAACGTGAATATCTCTGCTGGTGCCCGTTATCTGGCCGACAACAATTCGTTTGTGCGTGGCGAATGGAATCCATACATCAATGTGTCGCTTGTATATGGCGACCCGTTCAGTGAGCGTGCCCGCAAACCATACGATTATTTCTCTGCGGATGTGACATTCGGATTATCGTCCAACCAACCGCTCGTCAGTGGCGTGCGTCTGCTTGGTCGCCTCTGTGGAGCACCCATCACCACAGGTGACGGTATGCAGGCTGAGATTGGACTCTTCCAGCATTTCAATTACTTCGACTCCCAACCCGTGAAAGACGGTACCAACCAGGTGCCTTTCCGCATATCCGAAGCCGCCGCTGTCGGACCAGGAGTCATCTACCGTTTCCCCAAGTTGGGATATATCACCAAACTCGAACAACGCATCTTCGTGGATGCCATATTGCTTGGAGGCAGTCTGACTGACTATTACAACGTCATCGACCGCGACTATAACCTCGGTAGCGGTTATAGCACGAAGATAAACACCTTAATTGAATTCGGCAAGTATGGCTCGCTGATATTTAATGCCGACTATTATCGCATTTTCACGTGGAAAGGATATGAGGGCAAGGACCTATCGACTATCGACCCTCTGTATCTCAATGCTCAGGGAGACAAGGGACATGCCTCCCTCTTTGTGCTCAATCCCCATCTAATCCTTGCAGTATCAGATAAATTAAGCATTGATGTGTCGGCTTCATATTATTGGCGTGAGACATTCTATAAATATCATGATGATATATCATCCAAGACGTATGATGTGAGGATGGGAGTGAACGTTAGGATTTAATTAGGGATTAGGGATTAGGAATTAGGAATTAGGGATTAGGAATTAGGATTTAGGGATGAGGAATGAGGAATTTATCAAATTGCATGAGAGTGATGATGTCAGGCAATTGGCATTGAAGGCTCATAGCGTAGAGGGCATCGATCTGCCGTATTGTCTTGACCAGATTGCGGGCAGGCAGACGGCGAGGCGCAAACTGCCCTCATGGGCAGCCGTTGACTCTATTGTCTATCCCCCTCATATCTCGATGGAGCAATGCTCCAGCGAGCAAACCGCCATGTATAAGAAATCCGTATTGGATAGGCTTCACTCTTCATTCTTCACTCTTCATTCTTCATTTATAATAGACCTCACTGGCGGTTTCGGTGTGGATTTCTCGTTTATGTCGCGTGGTTTCCGTCGCGGCGTATATGTTGAGCGTCAGGAGCATCTATGTGATGTAGCCAGTCATAATTTCCGCTGTCTTGGTTTGGAAAATGTAGAAGTGGTATGTGAGGAAGCCGATGAATATCTTGACTATTGCGATAAAGCCGACGTGATATATCTCGACCCTGCACGCAGGGACACACATGGTGCAAAGACATACGCTATATCCGACTGCACTCCCGATGTTGCATCCCTTTTGCCATCCTTGCTCAAGAAAGCGTGCCTCGTGATGATAAAGCTATCCCCCATGCTCGACTGGCGCAAGGCTATAGCCGACTTAGGCGAGCAGCATGTCATCGAGGTGCATATAGTGTCAGTGGATAACGAGTGCAAGGAATTGCTATTGTTGTTATCTGCCAATCATGCCTTATCTTCCTCCCCCTCATCTATAGCTCCCACGCTTCATTGTGTAAATATCTCGGCAGGGGCTCTCTCGTCAATAGTCGTCCCACTCTTCCGGCAGCCTCAGTGCGACAAGCGTCAGTTTGCCAGTTCTGATAATCCTGATAGTCCAGATATTTCTGATATTCTGGATAATAAGGATTATCCGGCAATCGCTGCTATCCCCGCCTTTTTATTCGAGCCCAATGCCTCGATAATGAAGGCTGGCTGTTTTGATGCTCTCATCGACAGGTATCCCGGTCTTATGAAAATAGCTCCCAATAGCCATTTGTTTATCTCTACCACAGAGATATCAGATTTCCCTGGCCGTGGTTTCTCTATAATAAAAACAACGTCAATGAATAAAAGAGAGTTGCGCTCTGCCCTTGTGGGGATTACCTCTGCCAACATCTCAACACGCAATTTCCCGATGTCTGTGGCTGAACTGCGCAAACGTCTCAAACTCAGGGAAGGAGGCGACATATATATATTCGCTACTACCGACATTAATGGTGCACATATTATATATATATGTGCAAAACTATCAAAAAAAAAGTAAAACATTTGGTGTAGTCATCGTTTTTTCGTATTTTTGCAGCCCCGAATGTTTCGGAACGTAATAAATATACAAGGAATTATGTCAGAAGTTACAATCGTCAAGGTTGGCAATAAGCGCCAGTTAGAAACATTTATTCAGTTTCACTACGACCTGTATCGTGGTAATGAATACGATGTGCCCAATCTGCACAGTGATGAATTAAACACATTGTCCGAGGACAAGAATCCAGCCTTTGATTTCTGTAAGGCCCAATATTTCCTTGCCTATAAAGAGGGCAAGGTGGTGGGTCGTGTGGCAGCAATAATCAATGAGAAGGCCAACAAGCGCTGGGAGCAGAGCCGTGTGCGTTTTGGATGGATTGACTTTATTGACGATATTGAGGTGTCACGAGCCCTGCTTGCCGCTGTAGAGGAGTGGGGCAGGGATCATGGAATGAAGGAAATCGTGGGGCCGCTTGGGTTCACTGACATGGATCCCGAGGGAATGCTCACATGGGGTTTTGACCAACTCGGCACACAAGCCACTATATACAACTATCCCTATTATCCCCAGCACATGGAGCAGCTTGGCGGTTGGGGAAAGGATAACGACTATGTGGAGTATAAGATGTATGTGCCGGATGAGGTGCCCGAGAAATACACCAAGATTGCCCAGATGATAGAGAAGCGATACAACCTGCACGTCAAGAAACTCACTCGCGACGAGGTATTCAAGCAGGGATATGGCCATAAAGTCTTTTCTATTATCAACGACACATTCAAGGACCTTTATGGATATTCCGAACTCTCGCAGAAGCAGATTGACCATTATGTGAAGATGTATCTGCCTATGGCCGACCTTAATCTCATCACTTTGGTGGAGGATTGGAATGCCGACAAGAAGGTCGTGGGTGTGGGAATAACCATCCCCTCGCTCTCGCGTGCCTTCCAGAAGTGCCGCAATGGTCGTCTCTTCCCCTTCGGTTGGTGGCATGTGCTTCGTGCATTGAAATATCAGAAGACCGAGGGCGTTGACCTTCTTCTGATGGGAATCCTGCCTGAATACAGGTCAAAGGGAGCCAATGCCCTGATGTTTGCCGATCTCATTCCGTGGTATCAGAAGTACGGATACAAGTGGGGCGAGAGTCAGGTGGAGATGGAGTCCAATGACAACGTGCAGAGCCAGTGGGGTCCGCTAAATCCGGAGAACCATAAGCGCCGACGCTGCTACGTTAAATTAATTAGGAATTAGGGATTAGGAATTAGGAATTGGCTGTGCATAAACATTTAATTCCTCATTCCTCATTCCTAATTAAATAAAATTCCTCATTCCTAATTCCTAATTTTTATATACTCCCTCGGAGCCACGCCATATACGGCCTTGAATGCAACAGAGAATGAGCTGGCATTGTTATAGCCCACGGCATACATCACGTCGTTCACGTTCTGATGCCCGTCGTCGAAGAGTCGTGCCGCCTGCTTCATTCTAATGTTGCGCAGGAAGTTGTGTGGCGACTGGTTGGTCAGTGTTTTCATCTTGCGATAGAAGTGCACACGGCTCAGTCCCACCTCCTTGGCGATGTAGTCGATGCTCAGGTCGGCATTGTTTATGTTGGCGTTGATCACTTTCATCACCTTCTCCATCAGTTTGTCGTCGGCAGTCTGTATCTCGAGGTTTTCCACGTTCTTTTCCTGTGTTTCCTTACCCTCCATCTTGTTGCGCATCATGTTTCTCGATGCCACGAGATTAAGCAGGGTGCGTTTCAGGATGTCGAGATTGAATGGTTTGACGATATATGCGTCAGCGCCTGTTTCCAATCCCTCCAACTTATCCTCGTCGCTCGATTTTGCCGTCAGCAGCACTATTGGAATCAAATTGGTGCGTATGTTGTTTTTCAGTTTGGCGCACAGTGTTGTACCGTCCATAATAGGCATCATGATGTCGCTGAGCACGATGTCAGGCATATCCTTAAGAATGCCCATGAGAGCGTCCTGACCATTTTCGTATGTCGTTATGCTGAATGACGATTTCAGCTCTTGTACAAGATACTGTTTTATTTCCACATCGTCCTCCACGATAGTGAGCAGGGGCTTCGTTCTCTTCTGTACATTCTGCATAGCGTTATTATCACTTAACTCTTGCTCTTCCTTTTCAAAATCATAGGATTCCTTCAGTATATCCTCCACCTTTTTGGGTTCCTCTTCCTTTGTTTCGTTCACATTGGCAATCTCTTCGTCTGTGAGGTGGTTTCTTCCCAATGGTATTTCCACTGTGAACGTAGCACCCTGTCCGTCTTCATTGTTCTTGGCAGTGATAGAGCCGTGGTGTAGCAATACGAGCGAGTTTGTGAGGTCGAGACCGATACCAGTGCCCAGATGGCGGTTGTTGGTGTAAGTCTCGCTTTGGTAGAAACGCTCGAAAATCTTGTTTATCTTGTCCTTTGGTATGCCCTCGCCCGTGTCGCGCACTTCGATTTTCACTTTCTTGTCATCGTGACTTACTGTGATTTCCACCTTTCCGTCGGTGGGCGTGTATTTGAAGGCATTCGACAACAGGTTGACAACCACCTTGTCGAAGTTGGCAAGGTCAATCCATACAGGCAGATGTTCATCCTCATGGATAAACCTGAATTGGATTTTCTTGGCCTTAGCCTGATATTCAAACATATTGCAGATGTCATCCACAAAACCGATAAGGTCGGTTTCGCGCATTTTCAGCTTCATCATACCCTTTTCGATCTTCCTCAGGTCCATAATCTGATTGATGAGGTGAACAATACGCTCGGCATTACGCTTAATAGTCATGTATGCACTATTGCGTTGCGGGTCGTTGTCCTCTTTCAGCAGCGACATCAGCGGAGCCATGATGAGCGTCATAGGGGTGCGTATCTCGTGACTGATGTTCATGAAGAACTTGATCTTAGCCTCGTTCATTTCCTCGGCGTGTATGTGTTCCTGCAGTTTCAGTCTGTCCTGCTCCTTGCGCTTGCGGTATTGCACATATAGGTATATTGCATACACCACTAACGCAATGTATAGCAGATAGGCAAAAGAGGATAGATACCAAGGAGAATGTATCTGTATGCTGAACTCCTTAATTTCGGATTCCATGTCGTTTTTGTCGGCCTTGATGCGGAACTTATACATTCCTGGCGGCAAGTGACTGAAGTTGATTTCGTTTTGGCCCGTTGGTAGCGTTGTCCATTCCTCGTTGTTGATGCTATACGAGTAGGAGATATGCTCTGGTGCGTCGTATGTGAGAGTTGACAACTGTATGGAGAATGTGTTCTCGTCGGGTGCCAGTTCAAACTTGTCGCTCATCATCACCGGTTTGTCGGTCACGGTGTATGAACCTGACGTTGAATTGGTTGATATTGGCAATCCGTTCACAATAAGGTTGGTGAGATGCACCTTAGCCTGCCATTTAGCCGTTTTGATGTCTCGTGGCCTGAACCACGTTATACCTCCAATACCTCCAAACAGCAAGGAACCATCTCCTCCGAGGGAGGCAGCCCTGTCGCTGAACTCGTTGCTCTGCAGTCCGTCATCCACGTAGAAGCAATATTTCACTCTTCCCGTCTTTTCGTCCATCAGGCAAAGTCCGTGGTCGGTTCCAATCCACATGTTATTGTCTGTGTCCTTCACAATCGATGCAATACCAATGTCGGGAAGTCCGTCGTTCTCAGTCACCACCTTTGTTGTTCCATTAGCCAAAGTACGCCTCATTAGTCCGTCGTCGGTGCCATACCACAGGTAAATACCGTTCGTTTCAGCCACCGAGCGTATGTTCTTTCCGTATTCAAGCACATTTTTCCCGAATGGAATTACCCACGAGTCACGTGTGATGTCCAAGCAGCAAAGTCCCATAGTTGTTGCCACATATAGTCTCCGCTGGTCTTTCGACAATGCCAGATGGTTGATGTATCCGTTTACGAGAGCGTTTACCTTACTGTTGCCAGCAGCTTCAGCACTTGCCCTATACACCCTTGTGTCATTGCTTTCTTGGGTGTATTTTATCAATCCGTGTCCCATGGTGGCAATCCACAGGTTGCCTCTTGAGTCGGATTTAATGTCGAATACGTTAAGTCGTTTCTCGCCAGCCAGTTCCACCTTATTATATATAAAGGTATTAGGGTCGATATATCCCAGTCCGTGTACGTATGCTCCCGCCCATATTCTTCCTTGCTTGTCCTCGGCAAGGGCGAGAATGGTGCTTGGCATGTTGGTGATGTGTGTAATCAGGTTGTGATTATCGTCGAGCACATACACCCCGTCTTTGTCGGTGCCCACCCATGAGCGCCCCCTGCTGTCGATAAGTACACTGGAGACGCAGCAGTCGCCAATCAGGTTTCTGTTTCCCATTTTTAAACCCGTATATCCGAATCTCATTGGTTGTTCCGGTTGCACAAATACACCTTTCTGTAGCATACCAAACCAGATGTTGCCTGAGTTGTCCTCCACAAAGGAGTTCACCTTGGCATGATACAGGTTTACTTCATGGCTATAGAATGGATTCCATGTTATCTGCATGTTCTTAGGGTTAAGGATTGCCACTCCATGTCCGTCAAGTCCTATCAGCACCCTTCCGTTTCGGCATACGTAGAGGGCTTGTATGCGCATTGACTCCGTATTGGCAATATGCCTGAATGTGCTTTCGCCCTTGCCCTTTACGAATAGTCCGTATGAGTATGTTCCGATATAGATGTTCCCCCTTTTGTCCTCGCAGATAGCCATTGAGGTCATCTTCATTTCCTCGCTGTTGAAATACGAGCGTCTTTTCTTGTCTTTCAGTGTCACTACTCCCTTGTCCTCAGTAAGTAGCCAAAGGGTGTTGTCGCTCGTCACATATACCTTCCTTATTCCGTTTATGTCCTTGAGAGGTTCAAAGGTATGGGCCTCGTTCTTTCCGGTCATAGCGAAAAGCCCGTTGCCCGATGTAGCTATCATTATGGTGCCATCCTTTCTCTCGGCAATGCTGCTGACAAACGAGATAATCGACTCTCCGGCAGAATCGAAGAGCTTTACGTTCTGAAATATGTCATTGCTGTAGGTCTGCACTCCTCTTTGCGTACCTATATATAATATCTTGTTTCGGCTTTGCCTTACGGTATTGACATAGTTGGACATCATACCGTCACATCCCGGCTGTCCCTTCTTAAACACCTTGAAGTTGTAGCCGTCGTAGCGGTTGAGTCCGTTGCGGGTAGATACCCATATAAATCCGTCGTGGTCCTGATATATGTCCTCCACGAAGCTACTCGACAGTCTCTTGTCGGTATTGAATAGCTTTCCGGTCTGAGCGTTCACCACCGATGTTATCAGTAATGTTAGTATAGTTAGCAGAGCTTTTCTCATTGTCTTGTTTGATAGTTATTACGTGTGCAAAGATACACACTTTTTTTATTTTTACCAAACATTTTTTAAAAAATATCCACCTTTATGCTAAAATAGTTTCACCTTTCGGCTAAAATGTTACAAATTCAGATGTATTCGTCTTATAAAATAAGCTGAAATTGCAAAAAAAGCCGAATGTAACATTCTAACAAGTATTTGATACAAATTCTTCCCCGACTTATCTATTGATTTGACTATTGTTCTTAAGGCAGAGAACACAA
>CALZYS010000069.1 GCA_945830345.1 uncultured Prevotella sp. | reverse complement strand
ATTGTTGCTCAGGAACTTATAAATAAAGTTAAATTATAGTGTTGCGGAATTAAGGTTTTATATGCCCTGTGCCAAATAATATCTCAATTGGACGATATTCCGTTTGTCTCGTATATAAATCAAATTTATCAGACAAATGGATTGAAATTTTATCTGCTTCATACGCAACCGTAGATGTCACAGAAAACGAGAATGAAGAAATTGGGACAGAAAATAAGTGGTCAGAGATAGGGTGTTCAGAATTTGAACTTCTCAATAAAAATGAGAAGAATATCATTTCTGCCAATGTATATGAAATGATAAATCTGAATACGGATCCATTTATAGGCACTTTATCATTCACTATTGCAGATGAAAACGGTTCTCCTATATTCTCATTCGGAACAAGCGAAGAGTTGTATGAGGTAGGCTATAAAGAATACCTTACTGAACCCGTCTATGTTTCAGGAACTATAGATAAAGAATTGTCTAACGGACATTATCGATTGTACATATCTGCTAAGAACGATGCACAAATTTCGGAGTCTTTCGTCGTCAAAAACGACTTGTCAATTCCTGATGCTCCAACAAGCGAACTGTATTATCGAGTTGAAGTTAGGAATGGTATAGCTTATATTAATGGAAACGAATACTTAATTACACCAACAAACATTGATAGGGTCATTGTTGATGATTTGAATGGTGTAACATGGTATTCTATAGAAGGTATAAAAATGAATAATAAGAACAAACGAAAAGGAATATACATAATAAACAAAGATGGGAAAACAGGAAAGGTAATATTACCATTATAATCATCTTCTACATCTAAGTTTTATTTAGATATGTGTTTTATTATTTATAATTGTATAAGACTTGGGTACATCATTTTTTTCGTCCAAACCATTGGTATTCACAAAAAATGTTGTACTTTTGCAAACGGAACAAACATTATTAATATGGAAAAAGTTAACATTAAACAACACGGACGTGACTTTATCGTCAATGGTATCAGGAAAATAGGTTTTCTTGGTGTGATATTATTATGCTCGACAGGTGTGTCATTAGCTCAGGAAAAGAAGGAGAGCAAGACTCGATACTACAGGCATGAAATCAGTATGGGACCAGGACTAACTGGAATGAGGACTGGATGGAGCGATGACTACGTAAGTGGACTTATGGATGAATTCGGATTAATCTCTGGCACAGGGGGCATGCACGGATTTGTCTATGAGGGAAACTACGAATTAGGCTTCAGCACCAAGTGGGGATTTTATGCCAATTATTACTATCATATAAATCATACAGTTGCAATCGGTGGTTATTTGGGCATTTGGAAGGCAGGCAAGTGGATGGGATTTCCATACGATTCCTCTTATGATGAACCATATATTCCTCACTATGGTAATCACTACGATGACACTGAATATATCCCCGAACGCCCTAATATCAGGCGAGGATATACTGATATAAAAGGTCACTCGGTATTCCTTATGCCGTCGGCAAAGCTATCGTGGCTGAACAACAGGTGGTGCAGTCTCTATTCCAAGCTCTCTGCGGGCTTACACTTCCAGTCGCTGTATCTCGACTCTGAGGGTCTCAGCGAAGAAGAGATTGCCCCATACGACAAGAGCCATGTTAGTCTGGCTTACTCCGTCGTGCCCTTCGGACTGGAAATCGGCAAGCGGAAGATACGCTGGTTTATGGAGGTCGGCATTGGGTCGAACACTAATTTCATCACCGGCTTCTCATATCGATTCGGAAGATATTAGAGTGGGTAAATAAGTGTCACATGTCATCTATGGACAGCCGACCTGATGACCCTCATCTTAGTCACTATCCCATTATACCTCCTCTATGAGATGAGCATAAGGGTTACGCGATGGGTGGAGAGGTGAATTTACTCTTCTTCCTTAACCCACAACGTTTTAAACATAGGCCAAATATCCATTTGAGGAACAGGTGTCAACTTTGCAAAAAAACATATCCCTTAATCCGTTATTTCCAGACAAAAGTGTAAGTACATTTACTATTCTGAGCGGAAGTCTGCATCTCTTTCCTCGTTGCTGTGGATTTCAATGCAGCCTTACGTACCTCTCTTGCTATTTCGCCCTTTATCAACGGCTTTTGAATATTATGTCCTAACATATTATTAAACTTTTAGAGTTTCGGTGCAAATATACATCATTATTTCTATATTACCAAATTATTCTTTGATTTTTTAGAATAAATAATCATTTTTGCTTATAAATGGCGAAAAGGTTGTGCCTTTGCAAACTGAATGACCCTCATCTTGGTCACAATTCCTTTATATCTCCTGTATGAGATAAGCATAAGGGTCACGCGTTGGGTGGAGAGGTGAGAATATTGGACAATAAATTGACCCAAAGGTCACACTATTTTGTAAAAAGCAGGTGATATCATACTATGACAACCTCCTCACCCACACCTTATGACTCCCACGGCCTGATGATGTTATGGGCGACGTGGGGTCGGAACTGATTTCCTTAAGATCTTGCGAGGCATAGGTGCGGCTGAGGTTGTTGATGGCGGCATAGTCGGTGAGGGTGATGAAGCCGTGGCGCTTGATTGCACGCAAGGCTCGCTCTATGCGCTGCTCGCGGGTGTATTCGCACTTGGTGATTTTCTTCACTCCCGGCATCTCGCGCTCCAGGTGAGTCTCACGCTTCAGCCGCTTGAGAAACTTGGGGTCGGCCTTGAAGTTGATGTTGCTCACCTCCACCCCACGCCTCATCATTCGGTCATCATCGCGGATGAGCTCGTCGGACTTCTTGTCGTTGAACGCAAGCGAGAGTGAGAATGTGCCTATGTCGTCAATCTTCACGGTATATCCGTCGGAGAGCTTGCGCCTGAGCACGTCGGCCACATCCATCAGCACCGACTCGATGAGACTTGGAGAATAGACATGATGATAGTTGTGGACTTCCTTGACGAAATCCTCAGTGTCGAGCAATCTGTAGGCATCCAGTTTGGGATAAACCTTGCGCTTGCCGTCGCCCTGCATGTCGGGCATTTCCTGTAGTATATACTTTGGCATAAGAAAGAGAGTTCAATTGGTTTTATGTTCTCTGATAACTTGGTATTAAGAGTATTGTAGTCGCTCCGAATGAATAGCTGTTGTTACTCCGAAAGAACAGCTGTTGTGGAGATGAGTGGATAGCTGCCGAGGAAGTGTCAGAACAGTAGTTGAGAAACTGTCATAACCTAACTTGTGTAATGTTGACGATAGGCTATCGTAACACTGTCACAAGGCTTTGTACGTGCATCCGCAAGCTTTGAACGGAGATTCAAAGGCTTTGTATCTCCGTCCGAAGCTTTTGTACGCACGATATATTCATTAAAACTAAATAAGATTCATTCCCATGGCCTTGCACTCCTGGCGCATGTCATCTGGCCATATACTTGCCTGTATCTCTCCGATGTGGGCCTTGTGGAGGAGTACCATACACAGGCGACTCTGACCGATACCTCCACCGATGCTTTCGGGCAACTCGCCCGCGAGGAGCTTCTTGTGGAAGTAGAGTTGCTGACGCTCTTCCTTGTCCTCTATCTTTAGCTGGCGCAAGAGAGCCTCCTTGTTGACACGGATACCCATTGAGGAAAGCTCGAACGAGCGACCGAGAACGGGATACCAGATGAGGATGTCGCCATTGAGTCCAGCCTTGCCGTTCTCGCCCACTGTTGTCCAGTCGTCATAGTCGGGCGCACGTCCGTCGTGCTTCTCGCCATTGGCAAGTTTGCCTCCGATACCGATGAGGAACACGGCTCCGTATTTCTCGCAGATGGCATCCTCGCGCTCCTTGGGCGACTTGTCGGGATACATCGCCAGGAGGTCCTCGCTATGCACGAAGGTGATCTTCTCTGGCAGGAAAGGCTTGATGCAGGGATAGTTCTCGCATACGAGATACTCAGTGCGACGGATGGCGGCATATATGCGCTCCACCACATTCTTGAGGAAAGCCACAGTGCGCTGCTCGGGACGAATGACAGCCTCCCAGTCCCACTGGTCAACATAGAGCGAGTGGAGATTGTCGAGTTCCTCGTCGGCACGTATGGCGTTCATGTCGGTATAAATGCCATATCCAGGAGCGATATTGTTTTCGGCGAGCGAGAGTCGCTTCCACTTGGCAAGCGAGTGCACCACCTCGGCCTTGGCGTCGCCAAGATCCTTGATGGGGAACGTGACGGCACGCTCCACGCCGTTGAGATCGTCGTTGATACCGAGTCCCTGAAGCACGAACAGTGGTGCTGTCACTCGGCGCAGACGGAGTTCGGTAGAAATGTTCTGCTGGAAGAACTCCTTTATCTGCTTGATGCCATGCTCGGTCTGTACCATGTCGAGCAAGGCAGTGTAACCTTGCGGTTTGATTAGTTTACTCATGACTGTTTGCGTTAATATCTTATTTTGCGCTGCAAAGGTACTACTTTTCTATTAAATTGCAAACTTTTTAGCTAATTATTTTTCTTTTTGATATGATTTTTTAATCATCAGCTTGCATTTTGCATATAATTGAACACAGAGACACAGAGGTACGGAGAATATATTTATAAGTTATCTGAAGATACAGAGAGTATTTACTCTATGGATCCATGACTCTGTGTTCAATAAAAACTTGGCAATAAAAAGAGAAAAAGTGCAAAAACATTTGCACGTCTCATGATTTTTCACTACCTTTGCACCTGAAATATGCAACGGCCTCGTAGCTTAGCTGAATAGAGCATCGGATTCCGGTTCCGAAGGTCATGGGTTTGAATCCCATCGAGGTCACAAAAAAGCCAGATACATCTAATGGTATCTGGCTTTTTCTTATTTATCTAATAGTCCCTATTTCTTCATCATCTCGCGCACTGCCCTTTCCAACTGGCGGTCGTAGCCGTTGATATAGTCTTCGGGAGTGTTATATACCTCGATGTCGGGATGGAGGGTTGTGTTCTCGCCATATACGCCTCGCATGTCACGACATCCCACCTGCGGAATGCCGAAGACGAGGGAGCGGTCCATCAGGGATTCCCACCATACAGCAGTCATCGTGCCGGCAACGGGAGTTCCGATGAGCTTGCCGATGCCCAACTCCTTATATACCCACGGGAATCCGTGTCCGTTGCTGTAGTCGTCCTCGCATATCAATACGCACGAGGGCTTGGTCCACTTGTTAAATGGGTCACGTCCGATGTATCTCTCGCGGGGCACAAACTGCTGGTATTCCTTGCCGCTGAGCAATGTGCACAGGTCATCGTGCAACCATCCGCCTCCGTTATGACGCTCGTCAACCACCACGGCATCACGGTTGCGGTTGCTCTCGCTTAGCAGTTCCTCATACACCTTGCGGAAACTATGGCTGTCCATCTCCTTCACATGCACATAGGCAATGCGACCGCCCGAGATGCTATCCACAAAGGCACGATTGCGGTCAACCCAACGCTTGTAGAGCAGTTCTTCGAGCGCTCCAGCAGAAATCGGTTTGATTACAATATCCTCTTTTTTGCCTTTCACTCCGATGCGCACCGGTTTGCCAGCCTTGCCGTCGAGTAATGCATTGTAATCAGCACCTGCCAAAATCTTCACTCCATCAATACTCTCGATTATGTCGCCAGGCTTCACGCCTGTCTTCTTCACGGCAAAGGGACCACGCTTGATAATCTCCTTAATCTTGAGTCCGTCGCCTTCCCATTTCTCGTCGAGGAAGAGTCCGAGTGATGCAGTGCGCAAGGATGCTCCCGAAGCATAATAACGGCAACCCGTATGCGAGGCATTCAGTTCGCCAAGCATCTCACTGAGCATCTCGGCAAAGTCGAAGTTGTTGTTGATATATGGCAGGAATCGCTCGTAGGTCTTGCGCTTAGCCTCCCAATCCACTCCATGCAGATTGACGTCATAGAACTTGTCCTTCACCTGTCGCCACACATGGTCGAAGAGATACTGGCGCTCCTCGTAGGGCTTCATGTTGAACCACGCCTCGAAGTCGATGTTCTTTGATGAGCCGTTGCCGAGGTCAACCTTCTTGATACCGCCATTGCATAGATACACAAACTTGCCATCCTTGTCCATATTCAGTGAGCCGTTGCCCACTCCCTTGGCGAGAATCCTTGTGCTTCCCTCGCGCAAGTCCTTCACCCACAGGTCATAACCAGCCTCGAAGCGCACCATGTAATATAGCTTCTTACCGTCCTTGGCGAGTATGGCATCACCGAGACGCGACGAGTTGTTGGTGAGGCGCACGATGCGGTCGCGACAGTTGTCGAGATCGAGTTCCAGTGCTTTCACCTTCTCCACCTTCACCTCTTCGCTGTCCTTGTTCTTCTTCTCCTCTTCCTTCTTTTTCTCTTCCTCCTTCTTCTTGTCCTTGTCATTCTTGTCGACAATCTCCGCCTCCTCCTTGGTCATGCAGAAATAGTCGTAGGCGTCGAGGTCGAAGAACATCAGATAGGCATCGTCCTCAGAGCCCCAACTGCCATGGCTGCGGAATCCGGCACGGTCGCTACTGAAGAGGATAGCCTTGCCGTCGAGTGCCCATCTTGCGCTGCCCTCGCTATAGCCGCTGTTGGTGAGGTTGAAGGGAGCCTTCTTGCCCGATGCGTCAACCAGGGCGATGTCGGCACTGTTCCAACCACCGCCGCCCATATAGCTTGATATGAGCCAACGGCTGTCGGGACTCCATTCGAAGAAGAGGTCGCCGTCTCTGTATGAATACACATTCTTGCCATCGAGCACTGTGGTGATGTCCTTCGACTTGAGGTTGATGACGCGCAGGTCGCTGCGGTCCTCGAAGTATGCCACCATCTTGCCGTCGGGACTGTACTGCGGCATCTGGGATGTGATGTTGGTGTTGGTCAGTCGTTCCTCTGTGAGTTCCGTGGCGTATGTGAACGACTTCTCGTCCTTGTCCTTTATCGATGTGGCATATATCTGCCATACCCCACCCCTCTCCGAAGCATATACTATACTGCGTCCGTCGGGAGCGAAACAGATGTCACGCTCCTGTTCGGGAGTGTCGGTAATGCGCTTGGTGGTGCGGTAGTCCACCGATGTCACATACACGTCGCCGTGCATCACGAAGGCAATCTCCTTGCCGTTGGGCGACACGGATATCTCGGTTGCCCCGTTTCCGTTAATCTGTCTCACAAGGTCGCGGTCGTTGCGGTCGGCAACAACCTCTATAGCCACCTTTGCTGGCTGCTGACCGGGGACGAGAGTGTAAATCTCGCCGTCATAGCCGAAGCAGAGCTTGCCGTCGGACGATGACGAGAGGAAGCGCACGGGATTGCCGCTGAAGCGGGTGAGCTGACGGGGATTGCCGCCCGACACCTTATTTATATATACGTTGAACGTTCCGTCCTGCTCGCTGAGATAATAATATGACTCTCCGTCGGCAGCCCAAACGGGATTGCGGTCCTCACCGGCAAAAGATGTGAGTTTCTTGTACGTTCCGTCCTTCTCCAACCATATATCTCGGGCAATGGGCGAAGTATGGTGCTTGCGCCACTTGTCCTCATATCCCTTGTTGTCGTGATATAGCACATCGCCACGGCTATTGATGCTGATGTCCTCCATCTGCAATGTGGAGAACATCTTGGGACGGCTGCCATTGGTGTCCACCTCATACACCTGGGAGTAGCTGCCGGCAAAGACGATAGACTCAGCCGTGGGCATTAGCGATGACTGGAAGAGGATGTGACTATTATCTCGCCACACAATAGGAGTCTCGTTGGCACTATTGGTAGTGAGACGACGAGGCTCACCGCCCCTTGCGTCCATCACATACACATCAAAACCTCCCTCGCGATTGCTTGCAAATGCAATCTTACTGCCGTCGGGACTCCACACGGGTTTGTAGTCATAGGCTGGATTGGTGGTCAACTGGTGTGCCTCACCTCCGTTGGCATCAACGCAGAAGATGTCGCCCTTGTAGGCAAATGCAATCTTGCTGCCATCAGGAGATATGGCAGGATAACGCATCCAAAGCGGATTTTCCTGTGCCGATGCAGCAGTGGCTGCAAGCAGCATAACAGACAAAATGGTTTTTCTCATGATATATGTATTTTTATAATATTACTGTTCCAATAGTTGGGATAGATTGTGCTCCTCGCCCACTATCCATAAAATGTCGCCTTTCTCAAACTTGCGGTCGGGCGACACCGGCGACAAGTTCTCCTCGCCCTCCTCGATGCCCACAACCATACAGTTGTAGCGGCTGCGGATGCCGCTCTCGCGCAATGTAACACCCACCAGTGGACTCCCTCCCGTCACCACCATCTGACGCAGGCGCATCGACTTGGTCTCAATATCGGGGTCGCTGCCATACACCTCGTTGCGCAGAGCCTCGGTCAGTTTAGCCAACTGACTGTCGGCACCAATCACCTGCAACCTGTCGCCCGGGAACACAATGGTATTGCCGTCGGGGATGTTCAACCGACGTTCGGCACGCAAGATACTGCTCACATGCACTCCAAAGCGCTGTCGCAACTGGAGTTGCAGTAGCGTCTTGCCCGCCCATGTAGAGTCCATCGGCACATCGATGTCCGACATGTGGACATTACGGTCGAGCAGATGTCCCTCGTAGAGCGGACGCTTCCTTCCGTGCACCTGTGCCTCGATGTCGCGCGAGCGGAGGTTTTGCACAAACATCCTCTCCAATCGGATGCTGCTGTGCTTCAGACTTCGCGACATTATCATCATCAGCACCACCGCCACTGCAATGGCAATGATGAGGGCATTGGCAAAGCGACTGAGATAATTGCATACATAAAACACAAAACTGCTCGCAATAATCACCCTCACGATGATGGTGAAGATAAGAGGCAGATGATTAAGTCGGCTTTCAGCCCACAGAGCCTTGAACTCCTCGCTATGATTCTTCTTCATCACCATGGCACGCAGGAAGGGCGAGATGCCCAATATGGTGAGTGCACCACAGATGAAGTTGGCTGTCCAATGCCATCCCACAAGCAGATGGCGGATGAAAGGCAGGAAGAGAGTGAGCATAAGAGCCACCACCGTCACCGACAGAATCGAATAGATGACCGTGTTGACAGTCATTTGCCTCAACAGGCTCTTCCAGTTATTCTTGGCTCCCTTGCCCGAGGGATGACTGAGGGTGATATGATTGAGCGTGGATATCCATGAAGTTGGAAGCCTGCGCTCAAGCATGTTATAGCAAGGTTCGGAGGCACGGATCATGTAGGGGGTGAGGAAGGTGGTGATGACCGACACAGCCACTACCACAGGATAAAGGAAATTGCTGATAACGCCAAGCGAGAGACCTAAGCTGGCTATGATGAAGGCAAACTCACCAATCTGCGCCATCGAGAATCCGCAACGCATGGCTGTCTTCAACGTCTGACCGCTGAGCAGATAGCCAAACGAGCCAAACAACGACTGTCCCAACAGAATGGCAAGCACTATGACTGCTATCGGCAGAGCATACTCGACAAGGATGGCAGGATCGACCAACATACCCACCGACACGAAGAAGACGGCTCCGAAGAGGTTCTTCACCGGTTCCACCACCTTGATTATCTTCTCTGCCTCAACCGTCTCTGCCAATATGCTGCCCATCACGAAGGCTCCAAAAGCACTGGAGAATCCCACCTGGGTGGAGATGACTGCCATAAGGCAGCACAATCCCAGAGACACCACAAGTAGTGTCTCCTCGCTGATGAGCTTGCGCACAGAGCGCAGGAACATGGGAATGAGCGAGATGCCGACCACAAACCACAGGATGAGGAAAAAGCCAATGCGAAGCACACTGCCTATCATCTCGCCACCGTCGGGATTGTTGCCCGTAGCCACCGCCGAGAGCATCACCATCATCACTATCGCAAGCACATCCTCCAATATCAAGACACTCATCACAAGCGAGGCGAAATGCTGCTGCCGCAGTCCCATATCGTCGAAAGCCTTATATATAATAGTGGTGGAGCTCATTGCCAACATACCGGCAAGGAAGATACAGTCCATCTGACTCCATCCGAAGGAATTACCTACCGTCACTCCGATGAGCATCATGCAGAATATTATCGTGAGCGAGGCTATCACAGGGGCAGCCCCCATCTTGAGGATTTTCTTGAACGAGAAGTCGAGTCCAAGCGAGAATAGCAGAAAGATGACACCAATGTCGGCCCACGTCTGAACGTCGGCACGATCGATTACTGACATTGTGTAAGGCATGTGAGGACTCACGATAAATCCCGCCACGATATAGCCAAGGACAAGCGGCTGTTTAAGTCGCTTAAACAGCAAGGTCACCGTTCCCGCCACAACAAGAATAAGTGCCAAGTCCTTCACCAACTCAGGTAATTCTGCCATAATGTTCTTTTTTACTAATAATCTTTTTGTTAATAATTAAAAATTAAGAATTAAGAAAAATAGTATTTGAGCCTACAAATTTGCTGGAACATTCTTTCTTAATTTTTAATTTTTAATTCTTAATTCTTAATTCTTAATTCTCCATCAGTACCACTGCACCGCATTGCTATAGCTGCTGCGCTTGTCGTATTTGAGCGCATCGGTAAGTGTGGCGGCATTACAGCGGAACGAGAAGTTATAGCTCGTGTAGGGAGCCAACACCAACTGGCACGACATGTTGAAGCAGTGAAGATCGCGCCCCAACGAGGCTGTTGTCATGGATATCTTCTTGTTCTCGAAGTCATAACCCGATGAGAAACTAATGTTCCATCCATCAGATATTCTTATGTTGCCGCTGCAGTTGAGTGTTTGTGAATACTTATAGGGATAGCGCATTTTTTTGTAGTTGAACTGTCCGCCTGTATTCTCGCGCATTGTTATACCATAACCGAAGCTAAGCGACCATGGAATACTGAATTTCATGTATCCGTCTTCGTCAGTCTCCGCTTTTCCTGCATTCTCCTTGCGTGCTCCACGCTGACCTTTCTGCATGGTGTCGTCCTCATTGGTCTCGCGGTTGAACTCGTCCTCCTCGTCCTCGTCATCGTCGCGGTCGTTCTTGTTGTCTTTTTTGTCCACCTTCTCTCCACGCAACCACTTGAAAAAGTTGCTCACCTTTTTGTTGTCGAGAGTATATGATATGTTCTGCGACATACCCTGGAATCGTCCAAACTTACCCATTCCCCACAATGTCTTGTGGTTGGAGAGGAACGGTTTGCCGTTCTCGTCGAGTTCGTATGCGTATGATGCGAACACGGCATTCATGTTGAATGTGTAGCTCTTTGTCAGTTTAAGTCGCAGTCGGGTACTGAGGTCACTCAATGGTCTTATGTCGGTGGCAAAGTTATACGACATCGATGCTCCCAACTCGTCGATAAGACTGA
>CALZYS010000068.1 GCA_945830345.1 uncultured Prevotella sp. | reverse complement strand
CTAAATGAGCTTTTGACAACATGCTATACAACTCGGCAAACTTCTTTTCAAGAATTGCCTCGTCTGCCTTCTTCTGCTCTTCCGTGCGGTTGAGGTATCGCTGGTAATTAGCCTGCGCACGCTCCTCGAATCGCTGAGCCACTTCACCAGTCAGTACTGGTATGGATGCTATCGGTAGTGCCATATCTCTTATTTTTTTACTATCCAACATTATATATTACCTTGCAAAGGTACTCATAAATAATTAGAGTAAGCATAATTTTTATCTTTATATTATTTCGAGGGCAAAAATACAACTTATTTTTCAATTGTGCAAGAAAAGGAGGAGAAAAGTCGGGAAAAAAGAATAATTTAGCGTTTTACGGAACAGGCAATGCCATTTGTGTTAGACATCACATGAACAGGGGAATAGGTTACGCAAAAAGGAATAATTCCTGTTTTTTACCCTAAAATGACGGAATAATTCCTGAAAACAACCCTCAAAACAACAGAAAAGTTCTGAAAGCTTGCAATGAGTCAACAACGGTATATCTGCCGCAGATACAATAATCCCCGAAGTGCCGATGCCCACAATATGATGCCTTCCCGATGAATCGAAGCAACGAAACTGATTTTCAATGTCAGTTACGGGTTACGAGTTACGCTTTGAGGGTCTCAGAGAGGCTAAGGGGGCATAATCCATAATCCTTGTTATC
Organism: uncultured Prevotella sp.; assembly: GCA_945830345.1. GTDB lineage: Bacteria > Bacteroidota > Bacteroidia > Bacteroidales > Bacteroidaceae > Prevotella. Next base: position 10,722 of record CALZYS010000068.1, on the reverse strand, counting down.
ATATCTGAATACCTGTTTTCCTTATATCCTCATATTGGGCGAAGGATGACTTGTATTACAAAGAAATCATAGTGAAGATAACCAATGTCTAAATTAGCCAAATTTGAGTTTATAATATTTCATTGAATGGGATATCAACTCCTTTTTTTATCAGACTCTCATATTCCTCTTGGTTAAAAGAATAACAATGGCATTCTTTTGCCCTCGATGTGTCAAACTTTTCATTTCTTGATAATTGAAGATGCTTATAAAGCCTACATATCTTTTCCATTCCGTTGTAACTATTAACGTAATTCTTACATAGCAGACAATTAGGAATATGGAATTTATCATATCCCAGATATTTGGCATATTCATATATGTCGAAAGAAACAGGCGTATGGAAACTAACCTCGTATATAGAGTACCGGTCTGACCTTTTCAATTCTTTACATTTACAACTATCTTGGAAACAACGTGTCTTCCCTGATTTATAGAGAACATATCGAGAGAACACTATTTCAACGTTCTTGCCTTCATTCTTGTAATCAGAATTCTTAAATCCATATATTTTTACTTTGGATTCTGACATTTGTCCGTATTCATCTTCTCTCTGTTTGTCTTCTATAAAACCTTTTGAAATTATCTTATCTATATCCGATATGTCTTCTATGATGCATTCTATAATTTTATTTCCACTATGCAGTTTCTGTTTCTCACTTGCATTTGTAACACAAAACTCGATATATATGGGTGGTCTTTGAGGAAAAGTAGAAGAATAAAGTTTCAGGTCAGAGCGTCTTTTTATTCCATCATACGCAATTTCTTGTGCACATCTATCATAGAACTCCTTCAGGTTGAAATGTTTTCTTTTTGAAGAATAGCAATCATCATACTTTACATATTTACACTGCTCATTCTTTGGGCAATATGACCTGTATTCAAAATCAAGATTGAAAAAATTAGCATTCAAAAATGCATTTTGTACACGCTCCTTAGCAAGAAGATGCAACATTGATTCGTATGCCAATCCACATTCAGTACCAGACAGATGAGCAAAATGATGGACTCTAACTGTACCCTTGTTTTTTGCAACCAATGGTTCCTTGCAGGCAGGGCAAATGCAACCGCACTCTTGTCCAGTCTTTACATCATCGACGTTTACAAAATGTCCGTCATTTGTGATTGCATAGGTAAGCATACGTTGTTCATGCTTACGTTGTATCTTCTTCATAACTGATATACTTTAATAGAACCTTCTTATCCAACGTTTTGATGCTTCCATACCCCATTGTATATGCCATTGTCTTCCTGTAACTTTATCAAGAAGGATAAATTGGTACATATTCTTAGTTGGGTACAACTCAAAAGTACCACTACCAGAGCCAAGTGATAGGTCGTCATTATTAATTGTAAAAGAACCTTCTTTATCACTATCCAACGACCATTGCAATTGGTCTATCTTACCAGTTGCAGTATCCAACTTTAATAAAGTATAAATGTTTTCTGTAGGATAGAGTTTAAATCTATTCATACCATTTATTCTAAAATCAATGTCTTCCAACTGCTTTGTAATATAAATTAGAGTGGAATCACATACACTGTTTTTAGTAGATTGAGAATAACCATTTATTGCAATTGCAATCAAAATAAAAAATAATACGAAATGCTTCATGTAACTTATTAATTTAAATTGTTATTATCATCGTGCAAAGATAAACAATATTTTTTATATCACAAAACTTTTTTAGTTTTTATGCATATTTTTTTTATTTTGCTTGGTGGATTAAAACAAATAGTGTATATTTGCAGCATTAAAACAACAATCTTATTTTGCAGTACAAAAAGAATTATTATGGCTAAAGGTGGTGAGCGCGCAAAATACGCATTAATAACAGCCTTATACAATGACAAGAGTAGGGGGCTGTATTCGGACATATATTATCCGATTATCAAGTATGCCGTTATCAAGATTTTCAATAACGACAATACAAGTGAGCATTTTTCTACGGCAGAGAAAGTACAGGAGGTGATTCACCAATATTTTGGTATCACTATTCCTCATGCCGTTATAACGTTGTCCTTAAAGAAGATAGAGGCATTCCAAAAGGGTAGTATCAAACTTATAACATATAGTGATGGTTCGTTCAAAATAACCGATGCACTTATGGATGAGGATGAGAATACTTTCGAAGAAAAAGAGCATATTTTTAACTCTAAACTGAAATCGATTGAAGTGAAGTTCGCTGAATTTATTGAATTAGAGGGACTTGCAGACATCGGTACTACATTTGTGCAGTTTATGAGTGACAACACCGACAGCATCCTTGGCTACCTCAAAGATCAGGTGGAAAGCGAGAATGAGGCAATGTCGGCCTCGGTAATCCATTTCCTTGAAAAACTTAGGGAACAAGATAAGGAATTGTTCTCTGTGGCCAACAAACTTTTCTGGAGCAGTATTTTAGCAGCCTTCCTTCAGAGTGAGACGCAAGTAAATAGTTCTGCCGACAGTTCGGCATCTGAGTATTATTTTGACACGTCTTTGGTGATGGGGCTTTTGGGATTGTCGAATCCCGAAACCGAGAAATGTGCAGCTGAAGTGCGAGATGTGCTGAAGTCAGCTGGATGTCAAATAAAGGTGCATCCGATAACTCTTGAAGAGGTGAAGACTATTATCGAGAATGCCGAGCGGGATTCTCCTAAAGAGGGTACTCCTATTGCTTCGGCATATATAAGAAATAAACTAACTCCAACAAAGTTAGCACAACAACGTGTGGAATTGATGCGTAATATCGAAAAGCAAGGTGTTCTGGTTTTCCCAACATCATTGCCCAACGTGCGTCAGAATGCAATGTACGAATACCGCAACAAGGCGTGTGTTAAGAACTTGGCAGCTCAGCGCTCGCGTCATGGGGAGTATGACGATTTCAGGGAGGTGCACGATATATTTATGGAGGATTATATCCATCAACAACGTAAGACTAAGAAAGGCAAAAACAACATATACTTTGTGACTTCCAATCGTGACTTAATCGATTATTGTTGCAATACTTACCACCCAGGTGAGCATAACATGTTGTCGCCGAGAAGCGTGATTCTAGACTTGTGGATGCACAACACCAAACCTTCGGACATTTCTTCATGTATGCTAACTGAGACAATGGCACGTTGTATGGACTCGCATAGAATCAAAGTGAGAAGCAAGATCTATGATATTGCCGAATATTTCAAACAGGCAGAGATAGAGTTCACACCTGAACTGTATAAGGATTTGTTGCGAAATCTTTATCGCAGGGCTAAGAATATTATATCGGTGGTTGAGGCCAATCCTGATGATGATCCAAAAGTGTTTATGCAGAACATAAAGGATGCGTTGGCACGTGATAATGCCCACTTTGATTCTACGATCAGTGATATGCAAAAGAGGAATGAGGAACTTGAAAAGGAAGCGAAGGATAATGCCGAAGCTGTTAAGTCACTGGAGGAGCAAACGGAGAAAAAATCACAGGAGATAGGCGGTCTTAGTGAGCGAAATGACAAATTGACCAAGGAGAAACAATCGCTTGAAATTGAACTGAAGGCTACAAGGGATGAGAATTCCGAAATAAAGATCAAGGCTGAGAAAGAATCAAAAGAAAAGGAGGAAGCATGGAAGGTAGTGATGAAGTTTAACAAGCGCGATGAATTAAATAATCTCATAGCTCAAAAGCAAGCCGAGTTAGAGCCTCTTGAACATAAAAGGAAAAGAGAAACACGATACCACACCCCTGGGTGCTTATTGACGTTAGGGATAATTTCGTTATCGGTGAGTGCTATAATGCTTGTATTGGACAAGATGAGCATGATAAATATTGTTAGTTGGGGACTTTATGTAGTTATGATGGTAATACCAGTGTCTCTCATTTGCTACTCGATGTCATTAAACAGAGAGGGAAATAGAGAACGTCACATTAATAGATATCGTCAATATTGGGATTCACGACATTCTGAATATATATCCCTAAGGAATGAGATTAAGGATTTGAATGATGAGTTGATGGTATTAGAGAGGGAAATAAAGAGAATGAATTAACCTGTTTTTCAATGTGAGTTACGGGTTACGGTTACGCTTTATTGAGTATATGCAGAATATTATGAAGACTGATTCTGAGAACGATAAGTTAATAGAGACTGTCGATGCCATAGATAGTGCTCGTGACAAGATTCAAGCTATTGATGGAATCATAAACAGATGGAGAGATAGTATGAAGTCTGTGGATTACTATAAGCAAATAGCGGAATTATATTATATGCTAAAGGCAAACCCTAAGCACAATGCTGTTGCTGAATATTTACGAGAAAAGTATGGCAGCGGATTGGCCAAGAAGTATTTCGTTACTCAATCGCAGCAAAGTGGCAATGAGCAGTCTGGCGAGAATGATAATGCCAAAGACTTGGAGAATGCAAGGCTTAAGGCGGAGAATAAACGATTGAATAAAGAATTAAATAAGAAAAATATGGATAAGGAAGAGAAAATAAAATTATTGAAGGAGTTGACCGAAGCAAAGGGCAACCTGACCGTCATACTCGAGCAAAACAACGAGCACAATATCGGGAATGTTGAGAATGGAGGCATTGGCATACAGATAAACAATGGGGTGCAGACAGTGAACAACGGCAAGAAAGAGCCCACAGGCAACAAGGACGGAAGAAAGAAGAAACCATCAGACGCTAAGATTGTGAGAGATACATTCACTTATCGTTTCCTTGGTGAGGAAGACGGAATGGCAAGGCTGATAAAGCTTTATCAGAAATTGATAGTGGCTGGATGGATTCCCAAAGAGACTAAGCATGAGGATTTCACGTCATTGTTTAGTGGAAAGCCTACCGATGTTAAGGTGAAGTGGACGGGAAAGAAGTCGGATCTCTATGCCTTGATAAAATGCTTGGAGAAACGAGTACTTATATCTTGTCCTGGGAAAGCTCAGATATGGGAGATAACGAGCAGCCACTTCCTTGATGGCAACAGTAGGTCGTTCACGGATTTGAACAAGCAGAAGACGCCAAAAAAGTCGGCTTTAGCCATAGAAGCTATCGCCGACTTGCTGGATCCCACCAAGGATAGTTATGGTGAGTGATTTGACATCATTGGATTAATCCCCATCATCGGGGCTCAACTCTTTTTCAGCAGTGTCGAGATCACCTGATGGCGGTTGTCCTCGGGGGTGGGCTTGCATGATACGTGTATCCAATGCGAGCCCGACGTGTTGTGCTCGAGGATGAGCTGGTCGAATGTGGTGTTGTCCATTATCCAGCGCATCCATTCGCGCGCCTCGGCCACTGAGGGTATCCTCAGGTCGGCAGCCTGACCAGTGAGGTGCTGACTGTTGGCGGCTCCTCCCACGGCTGCATTGAGCCTTGGCGAGCGATAGCCACTGGAGATGACGAGCGGTTGGGAGATGTGATTGCGCAAGGGTTCGAGCACCTGAACGCAGAGATTCTTGATGTTGCGGATGACGCTAAGGTCGGCTTCCGCCGTGGGGCTCAACGAGTTGTTGATGCCCCTTGCCTTGGCAGTTGAGGAGCGTGTGAATTCCTCCAGGTTGAAATGTTCTGTCAGTTTCATAAGTAAAACTTTAATTTTTTAATTCTTTAATTCTTTAATCTCGCGCTCTGCGCGACTACAACCAATGACTGATGGGCGTGCCTGTGGTCATGCCCGCTTCGGTGATGACGAGCGTTACGGGCTCCTTGCGCAGTTCGGCTTTCTCGATGCGGTCGAAGAGGCGGTCATATACATCGCCACCCTTCTTCAGTGCGCCAGGGATAAGATCCTCGCCGATACAGATGGCATGATGCTTGCGCGAGGAGAGATACGACCCTCCTGCATGGAATTTTCTCATTCCGGGGCGATTGATGATGACTATCTGACGCCGGCGAGCGAGTCCGGACGAGAGGCGCACCTCGTATGTGCCTGCGAGCAGCATTGAGGCAGTGTCCTCCACGGTGAGTGTGGTGCGCTTGCCGTTGATACTCAGTGTGCCTATGGTGTATAGGCGGGTGCTATGATTGCGATTGATTTTGATTTCCATAATTTTTTGATTTTAATGGGTGATTATTGATGTGTGTGATTTGATGCATACCACTGGGCATAGTCCTTGCAGCCAGGGGGCAGACTGTGGCGGAGGATGCTGGAGTGGAGGTCGTTGGCGAGGGCAACCAAATCGAGGTAGAGCTTCTCGCCGGGGAAGTCGGCATCGGGATACATGTGGAGATTGAGCGGACCGTAGCTCGCCACAAAGTCCTTGAGCAGCTGGCGGTCGGCCTTGCCGAGGAGTGTGGCCGATGGGATGGCTATTGCCTTGTGCCCACTGGAGAGCATCGCCCAACAGTCGCTTGCGCCCTCGGTGATGAAGAGGGGTTCGCCCTCGCCGAGCATCGCCAATATCGGCAAGTTGTAGATGCCGCATTTTGCGCCTTGCGGAAAGCGAAACCGAGGCTGCTTGCGATTCTTGATGCTGTGGTCGAGATTGCGGTTCTGTATGCCCACCAGTCGTCCCGCGATGTCGTAGTAGGGTATTTGGAGCCAGTTGGTGCCGCCCTTGTCGCGCCAACTGGTGAGTCGGCACCAACGCACTACGCGCGGGTCGAGCTTGCGCTCCTCGAATAGGAATCTGCGGGCAGGCTCCGACAATTCGGGATGCTCGAAGAAGCGTATATACCTCTTGGCGTCGAAGGAGGAAGGCTTGCCGATACCTGTTGAAGGCTCTGTGGGCGACGTCGTGATAATCACGTTGTGCTCGTCGGCAAGCCATTGACATGCATCGCGGAAGTTCTTGCCAAGCTGCTGCATGGCGAGGGCGATGGTGTCGCCATGTGCTCCGCAGGCATAGCAGCGGAAGGTGTTGCGCGACGTGCTGAACGTGAGCGAGGGATGGCTGTCGGCATGAAACGGACAGAGAGCCTTGTGGCGGCTCACCGTGAGACCGAGCCTTGAGGCTACGGTCTCGATAGGGAGCTGACGGAGATTCTGAATATCATTTCTTTCCATATCAGTAGGTTTTTTCGTAAATTTCTTCCGACGGATTGGGTTGATGTATCAGTCTTGCCTTGCGCCACTTGCAGAGGAAGGTGCGCCCAGGGCTCAATCCCTGCTTGGCACAAACCTCGTTGAGCTGGTCGCGCGAGAATCGCTGAGGCATCTGGTCGAAGAGGCACACCTTGGGCGTGGAGTCATCATCGTCGTGCTTGTGCATCTGGTCGTACTCCTTGCCCCATTGGTTGAGGAGCCCGTCGAGGATGTACTGTGCCATAAACCGATAGAAGCGTATCACCTTCTTCTGTGACTCCTCCTTCTCGCCCCACAGATGATAGAGCAGGGTGGCCATTCGCCATGCCGACACCGAGGAACGCTTGTAGAAGCAGTTGTGGGCTCGCGAACCGGTCTTGATGACTATTTCGCGCTGGCCGGCACACCATCGGCGCACTGTGGGATTAATCCACTCCATATTCACCATGTGCACTGGTTGCAGGGTGTCCTCGTCGGTGTAGGTCTCATTCATCAGCATGTTCACAGTGTCGCTCACGGTCTTGCGCTCCTCGGCAGTCTGCTGGCGGAAGATGGGGGCATCCTCGCCCAGCACGTCGTCATCTATGCGTGTCAGCACCTTGCGGGTGCAGTTGCCACCCTCAATGGCACGCTTGTTGATATACTCAGCCAAGGCATTGTCGGTGCCGCAGAAGAGCGAGCAGTAGATGATATCGACATCGGCATTGTAGCTGGCATCTGATAACGTGTCGGAGCCGAATTCCGCACCGAGGTCGTAGGCCAGACGGTCCATCGTGTTCAAGTCGGCAAAGGCGCGCTTGTTGCTCTCGGTCATTGTGGCCAGTTCCTCGTTGAAGAAGAAGAACGCAAGCGGTTCGCCATATTTGCGTATGAACATGTCGGCTCGCTTCACGAGCTTGGCGCGGGTGATGGTCTGCAGGTTGCGTGTGCAGGTGATGGGCTCCTCGGGCAACTGCTTGTTCTTGGAGGCAGTCTTCTTGAGGTCGGCATAAGCCTGCTCGATGCGCTTCTGCTCCAGGTCCTTGAGCTTGAGCGGCCTCATCAGCTGCTTGACGATGGGGCGAGTGAACGATTTTCCCGAACCAGGTTCGCCCAACACCAGCAACTGTATCAGCATTGCGTGAGGCTCCAGAGGGTCATATACATACATTGCCCTGAGTCTTGTGGCGAGAGCGCAATAGCAGTCGATGGCGGTGAGCACCGATGCCACCTTGAATTGTTCCGGGGCAGTGTCCCAGAACACCCTCACCGCGGGCGGAAAGTCCGCCGCCGTAACTGACGGCGGACTCTTGGGTTTTTGATTTGCTTTGTTCATCAGTCAATCACGTTAAATGCTTTCAACACTTCTGCATATACCTCGTATGCCAACAGTTGGCGGTCGGCCACGGTGGAGGCATCGATGGTCTTCATGTGTATCTGATACTTGCCGTTCTGCATGTGCACCAGCGAGCAGTATTTGCCATCAAAGAGTTTGGGATTGCGGGGCGGTCGGCCCTTGCGCACCGACTCTTCGAAGCGATAGTGGTCGATGCCGTCGCGCGTCATTACTCCGTTGTAGCACTTGCCCTCTGCGAGGAGGACGTCGTTTTGCATGACCGTCTTGAGGTCAACGCATAGAATTGTGTTCTTTTTCATGCTTTTGATTTTTTGTGGTTATACATGATGTGTTAGAGTTTTATCTGCGTCGCAACAGAAGTGAGAGGACAGTGGTGAGTATCTCGCCTACAATCTTCACTCCCTTGGGCAGCGACTTTTTCTCTTTGCCTACGGGGGCTGACGATGGCTCGTCGATGATGGTCTCCTTGCCGAAGAGGAGGTCACGGTCTATAATGTCGTAATGATTCTCGGCGAAGGCTCGCACAAAGTAGGCCATTGGCATCCAGTAGGCCTCTATGCCGTGATTGCGCAACAGGTCCTTGTACTTGTATTGATACTTCGAGAGAGTGTCGTCGTCGAATGTCTCGGCGTCGGTCTTGACGAGGAAGTAATAGCGATTGTCGATGGGCGAGTCGAAGGCGAGGGCGATGTTGAGGTCGTTGGCATGCTTGAGGATGTTCTCGCGTCCCTTGGCTTTGTCGTCGCATCGATAGAGGATGAAGCCGTTCCATCGGTAGCGGCCGACGGCCTCTTCTTTGTATGCCGACTGCTCATCCACGAGAGCCTCCTGCAGATAGAACACAGGCTGATTGTACATCAGACGGCACATCTCATCATCGCTGAGAGCCTCCACTCCATTGAGATAGTTCTCAAAACGCACCACACGCTTGCAGCATAGCGACTGGTTGAAGTTGAACTCCGAACACATATAACTGGCGGTTGTTGTCATGGGCTTCACGAGGAAACTCTTGCCAGTGCGGGTTGTTGACAGGGCTGCATTTGCAGACTTTTCTTTCTTTTCTTTCATTGTTTTTCTTTTTTTTATGTTAAACTTCATGTTTCAGCCGCTCGCTCCCGACCTCAGTCTTGGCGCCTTGTGCCTGATGCCTTTGTGCGAGGCGGCTTCTATAAATAGTCTGCAAAAAACTTCGGCATCAGTGGCGTTTTGTGCCGAAAAAGCCCATGTGCAGCCTCTGGGTGCGTGGGCGTATCGCCCGCGGTAAGCCGCAAAATATTTTTTTTGAAAAAAATTCCCGATGCCGAAATTCATGCCGAAGTATATGCCGAAAGAGAGAAGCCGAAGCGTAACCGTAACCCGTAACTGACATTGAAATTCACTTTCTCAATCCTAATTCTTTATATCTATATTAGATAAAAATTAATTTCTATATATATAAGTACATACGCGCTCGCCTGCACAAGGAAAATCGATGTCAGTTACGGGTTACGGTTACGCTTCCCCTTGGAGGCAAAACAAATTCGGGGAAAACAAATCACGAATTTAGGGAAAAGTGGAGGACGAAGCGAAAAAAGCAGTACCTTTGCATCGTGATTCAGATGAGCCTCCTAACCTGTCCCTCCCAGAGGTCATATGTTATGGCAGACGTCGGTCATAAGTAAATGCCAAGCGAGGTCGTAAGTTAAGGCTCGGAAAATCACCCCCAAATTATTAACCCTAAAATCTCAAAACACTATGATCAACTACAGTATCGTAATGCGTGGCGTGAACGCAAACCTCTTTGAAATCAATCAGGCAAAAGCACGCATCAAGAAGGCCATCGAGGATGGCAAGGAGCCCGCAGAGGCTGACACCGAACTGGTGAAGACCGAGGTGCAGAAGGCATACGCCATAGCACAGTACACCGACGTGATGAACATCGAGAAGTTTGCACGCCACATCGCCTCCCACGGCAGCGTGTATAGCCGTGCCGACATCGCCGCCATCCTCTATCTCACGGTGGATTGCATGCGCGAGCAGCTGCTTGAGGGTAAGAAGATACGACTCGGCGACCTTGGCGACTTCTCGCTCATCCTCACCTCGAAGGGTGCCGACTCGGCCGACAAGTTCTCGGCGCAGAACATCACCGGAGTGAACGTCGTGTGGGAGCCCGGAATGGAGTTCAAGAGCCTCCTCGCCGACGCTGAGTTCAACCTCGTGGCAAGCCGCAATGCACAGGCAGCACTGCTCAAGGCCATCAAGGCAGGACAGAACGTGGTGGACATCACCCAGCCCGAGACTCCCGATGACCCCACCGACACTCCATCGGGTGACGACACTGGTGGCAGCGGCACCGACAATACTGGTGGCAGCGGCACTG
>CALZYS010000067.1 GCA_945830345.1 uncultured Prevotella sp. | reverse complement strand
CCTTCTCGTTGTACTCCTCCTCATCCGGGAACTGGTCGCCATAGATATAGTCCCATAGGCTCGACTGCGAAGTCAAGCCGCAAGGCACAGTGGCTGCAATGGCATTATCTCCGCCTCGCGTTATCTCCACCTGATCCACTGCAGCCGGACGTGGACCCACTATCGACATTGTGCCGTTCAGGATGTTTATCAACTGCGGCAGCTCGTCAATCTTCAGCCTTCGCATAATCTTTCCCCACCAGAATATCCTGTCCTGGTCAGGTCGCAGCGAAGCCTCATTAGCACCACGAGCCACACGCATCGAGCGAAACTTCCACATCTTGAACTTCCTGTTGTCCTTGCCCACACGGTTGGCAAAGTAGAACAACGGCCCCCAGTCGCTAATCAGCGTAGCTACGATGGAGAACAACCATACAGGACTTGTGCCCACAATACCAATCAAGGCACAAACAATATCAAACAATCTCTTTGAAAAACGATAAATCATGGTTTTATACCTTTTATATATAATATTACAACTTCGGATTCTTGTCAGATACATAACCTATGGCAGTTCTCAGCAAAGAAAACACGGGTCCGTGAGGGGCATAACACCTGAATTTCCATCCGTTCCTGAAGTAGTTGCCTACCAGTTGCATACGGGTTTTCCACCCATTGTTCATTTCTATTGAGCCTCCGCCATTCATTATGCTCTGCCAAAGCCTTCTTTCTGACTCAGACAAATTAGTCATCAGCAAAGAAGAAGATAGAATACTCTGGGTAATCTTGTTTATGGCAATAGAGAAACGCCAGAACCCACAATCCTTAGCATGCTTTTCAAACAACTGCCAATCCACAAAGTTGTTAAACTCCCTGTAAAACACTATCCAGTCAGTCAGCTGTTTCAAAGTCAGGGCATCCTCAAAAAAGTGAGACCATAGATGCTCCATAAGAAACAAGGCATTGAAATCCACCATATTATTCTCACTGACAAGTCTCCTCAAGACTCTTTCAAGCCTCTTCATGGCCTTGTTTCCCCGTACAGGCGTGCAGAACTGATGGTTCTCCACATGCAGACCCTCCCACACGAAAGACGAATTCTTGTAGAAGTCGCGGTTCACAGTTATTCCCTGTTGCTCCACAAGCCTGTTGCCCTGCTCGTAATCAGAAAGAAGACAGTCATAGTCGCAGGAATATCTCAGCTCCGGCCTCGGATAGAATCTACCTATGGAATCTCCTTTCAGCTCGAAAACCGTTAATCCGTTATCACGCCACAACCCGTTCAGGCTCCTTACAGCCGTCCGTTGTCTTTCATACATCCCACGATAATATTCCGCCTGTCCGTACCACTCCAACAGAAGATCCTTGTGTGGACGCTGTTCCTTCGGCAGTCTTTCTATTCCGCCATACAATACCCCAATGATTCTATGTCTAACCGCCATTTTATACACTCTGCCCCATTCAACATCGGATGGAATGTGTGAGAGGCTTTGCCTTATTCCAAGGGCGACTTGTAAAAGTTCTATAATAAGCAATATTTTTTTATTGTCCACGTCATGTAATCGTAAATCAAAGTGTCCTCTTCTTCTTATCCTTACTCAATTTGGCAAATCCCTGTAACGTAAATGCGAAGAACACCCAAAGGTCAGACCATGAGAATATCTGGTCTGTTGTATTCTTGAAACTGAACCACGAAGGCTTGCAGCTGAAACGGTTCTTCGACCTTAGGAACCATAGCACATCAGTGTGCATATAGCGAAGATATTTATGTTTCACCTCAAACTGGGGCTTGACATCTTTCTGCAGATAGTCGTCAATAATCATCTTTGCGAAATTGACCCCGGCTTCAAAGCATATCTTCACACTTCCTGTAATGCGTGGATTTATCTCCATAATCTTCGCCCTTCCGTCTCGTGTGTCTTCAATCAGGTCAATGTCGGCATATCCTCTCCAACCTATTGCTTCCAGCAACTTTCGGCAATCCTCCACTATGTCTGGGCGGTCAACAGTTTCGTTCAGCGTACTCGAACCGCCATCAATGGGATACCAACGAACCTTGGCAAACACACAGGCAGCCTTCATTTCACCATTTCGGTCTATATATAGCTCTGCCTTGTACTGCAAACCATCCTGTGGGATATACTCCTGAATCAGGCAAGGACCGTACTTTGATTCTGCCTTCTTGTAGTAATCCACCAAATCCTGTTCGTCCTTAGCTACATAGAATCCTACTGCCGCACAACCCGTACGAGGCTTGCAGACAATCGGATACCTCACATTCGCCTTGTCAGCCGCAAAATCCTCCAGATTAAGATACGTCTTAGGGCAAGGCAGATGGTGCTTCATACAAGCCACCATGGTCTTCAGCTTGTCGCTCGCCATGGTGAACAACTCCCAGTCATTAACATGGATAGTTGTGAGCTTCTCCAGCTCTGCCTTATGCTTCGACAGTATGATAGCCACGTCATCGTTCATCGGTATCACGATGTCGTAATGATACTTCTCTAATTCGGTACGGATAGCCTCATAAGACCCTTCTGAGTCATGAGCGTCACAATATGCCAATAGTTTTCGATGGGGATACTTGGAAGCATAACCCGGGTCAAGCCTACTTCCATTATATGTCGTCACCTCACATCCAATTTCCCGCAGAGCCTTGCTCATGGGAAGTACTTGCCTTGCACGTCCTTCAATCAAAAGGACTTTTATATCTTTATAGTCTTTCATTTCTCAATCATTATCGTTTCACCATGCCCTTTCAATCCCATTGTTGTAAATACCACCCTGTTGCAATCGTCCGTCCCCAAGGGGAAACGCATCACGCCATATTGGATGATGAGCGGTAGGCAGTCCTTTTTGCATTCCCATACGGTCTGCAACTTGCCATCATCACCCAGCATCTTCATGCGTGCAATGTTGTCCTTCTCATTCTCACCGCCTTCAACACCCGTTGAGAAGAATGCCCTGCCATCGGCATACGAACCGCATCCGTGGCATGGCCCTTCCATGTCGTCCAATATCTCCAGCTTCTCAGTCTTTCTGTCCATACGCACAAAATGAACCGTATCAGGACACGAACCGGCATCCGTTCCCCAATACAGATAATCCTTCGTGAAACAGACACCAATGGCACGCCAGTCCTGACTGTACTGCCCCACCAATCGCCATGTCTCGCCGTTGTCCTTGCTCTGATACAGACGGTTCTCCGCACCATTCTCTCCATAGTCGCCCGTTCCCATCCACAGGCATTCGGCATAAACGTCCCATTTTACGAAATGCAGGTGACGAATATCCCCAGGCTCAAACTCCTTCACCACATGCCATGTCATTCCATTGTCCTTCGATCTCCACAGCCTTATGGCATGGTCGCGCAGAGGATTGAGCAAGTATTCAGTGAAGAATACCGTACCGTCAGGTGTGACACAAGCCCCTTGATGCCCAGGCTTGTTTCCTTGAAATCCTGTCCACACATTCAGCACCTTTCCATCCTGAGAGAAAACAATCACTTTCCTTTTAGCCACCACCATAAGGTTTCCATTCTTCAGTGGCAGAAGGATGCGGATGTCATTCCTTGTCCCCTGTGTCAGAATACGTCCGCACGTCATCAGCCGTTCCTTCAGACCTCCGGGCACGACATACACCTTCGAAATTCTTCTGCCGGCATAATCCACCGCAAAGAACTTCCGTCCCCGTGCCACCCATATCCTGTCAGGCTCCTGATACAAAGCCCTTCCATTCATTAGTTTCTTAAATTGTATCATGTTTTTACTTATTTCTTTCTTGTAATGCATTCAAGCTCTTTCTCCAGCCCATCCATATAATTATCCAAAGTAAAATGTATCTTGAAATACTCACGGGCATTCTGTCCGCAATTCAGGTAATCTGCTGGACGCTCGATATAGAATTTCATCAGTTTAGCCAGTCCTTCATAGTCACCAGCCTTTACGCAACTGCCGCATTTAGCATCATTGATTACCTCGTATGCCGCACCATTGATAGCTCCAAAGATTGGCTTGCCAGTAGTCATGTACATCTGCAACTTTCCCGGCATGGTATCACCCACCTCGTTGTTTCCTCTCAGCGTAATGAGCAACGCATCCGCCATCTTGTAGAACCGAGGCATATCCTCACGCTTCTGGTTGCCATAGAAAACTACATTGTCCTGCAAGCCATATTCCTTGACCATGTTCTCCAGTTCTATGCGCATACGCCCGTCACCCACAAAGTGAATCATATAGTCCTTGCGTTTTCCCAAGATACGGGCAGCCTTCACAATCACATCAAGCCGTTGTCCCTTGCCAAGATTTCCGGCAAACATAAAGTCGGCAATTCCGTTATCTTCCGCCCTTAAGTCCATGTTGAGCATTCCGTCACCTGCATGTTGCGGCAGATACCCCATCCTGTTATAATCAATGCCATTCACCCTATGCAGATAGTCCATAAAAGGCCGGCTCGTGACAAGGATTCTGTCCGCACCCTGATAAATCCTCCTGCTCAGCCTCTTGACAGGAATCATCAGCGGATTTCGCTTTGACTTCAGCATTCCCTCAGCCGACACAGGCCAGATGTCAAGCGTGTAGAAAACAACGGGAGCACCATAAAGCCGCTTGTATTCCAAAGCCGCCTCCATGCTAGTAATGGGCGACAGCTGATAGCCAAGGACGACATCATAGTCCTTGTCCATTTGTCGAACACACTTCTTGCAGTTTCTGGCAAAGGATATATAGTTCCGAATCAGAGAAAGAGGATTATTGCCTCTTGGATGCTGTTCAACATGAACCACCTTCACCCCCGTCTTTTCAAAATACTCCCTCTCTTTATGCTCTAAGCTATCAGCGGAGCGATACTCTTCAAACACCACCCCTTTCGGATAATTGGGGATTCCGCAGAGCACAGTCACCTCATGCCCACGCTTCACTAATTCAGGCGCAATCTCGTTAATCTGGAATTGCTCTGGATAAAAGTATTGTGTTACAATCAGTATTTTCATACAAGCATACCTTTAACTTATAATTTTGTATTATTGAGAATGTCTTCCGTAAGTTTCTGGAAGCATCTGCCTTCTCTCTTTAGATATTTCATTTGGAATATGTCCTCCTTCACCGTGGCTTCACGCCGGTGCAATAGTGATGCAATCTTCTTGATGCAGCTGTCTGGGTAACGGTCCTTCTGCCTCTTCAGGCGCATAGCCTCTGCCTTATGGAATTCATACCGTTCCTCCAGGTGGAAGAAGCGTACGTGCTTCTCGTAGGGAGGATTTGTACGGAAGTAGATGTATTGGCCAAACGAAGACTTCCCGACCGACGGTCTCGTTCTCAGCCGGATGGCCATGTTGTGCGAGAAGTCATTGCTGTCCGAAGTTGGGGATAGAACTTTCAGTTCTTCAGAATCAAGCGTCGGCAGCCTATCTCCCTTTATCCTTGAATTGCACACCTGGCACGATGGCACGAAGTTGAACAGCGAGAGTGCCAGACAGGGACATAAAACCTTGGGAAGATAGTGGTCGAGGTCGAACTGTCGCCTCTTTTGCTTACGACTTTTATCATCGAGAAAACTAAAGGTGTTGATGTATGCCATCTCGCAGTAATAGCAGGTATGAATCTTCAGCATCACTGACTTGCTGATGAAGAAATCCGCTATCTTACTGTCAAACCTGTCAGTATATTGAAATATGTCGTCCAGTTCTTTCAGAATATGATTGCGCTCCTTCTTCCCTGGTTCTTTTAATGCTATATTGAGTTTCTGAAACCGCACATAAACATCCACCAGCTTCCTGTAGTCCATCGTCAGCAGCTCTTCTGCCGTTTCGGTTATCGTATGCCTTGGGTCATACTTGTTCTTCCAGTCTGCCCATTGCGACTCCATCTGCTTGACCACGTTGCCGTCTTTGTCCGTAGTGTCATGCAGATAACATGCAAATATTTTCTTGTAGTCATCCTTCAACCCCGTCATCTCTTCCGGCGAGAGATTCCTGTAGTACATTGATTTCATGACACTCGTTTATTTGATGCCGTAAAACCTTGCCAGCTCGTCATACATGTCCGAGAGTTCTTCCCGAAGATACCCGTCGCCTATGATGCTGCAAATATATTCGAAGCGGTCCTTGTTTGAGCCAAACCACACCAGGCTTTCCTGGTTTGCAGTCCTCTCCGCATTCCTCTCGTCCTCTTCCTGCCACTGCCTCACCTGCATGTCGTAATGCGTCACGAATCTCTCTATGTGGCTTTTCGCCAGCGCACCAATGGTGTCGGGAAGGATGAAGGTGTTGTTGAAAAGGTCGTGAATGTTGGCGGCAAATGTCTGGTCAAACGTCTTTTGTTTCTCGTTCTTTGTCAGGCACAGGACATTGCTAACAGGTATGTCGCTCAGTACAAAAGGTGAATGGGTGATGAGGGTGATGCTCATGCTCGATATGTGCTCCCATGTACTCTGGTTCAGCGCATCCACCAGCAGTTTCACGAACCTCCGCTGCAGGTCGGGATGAAAATACAGTTCCACCTCGTCCATCAGTATGTTCAGATGCTTGTAGTGTACCGTATTGCTTGGATTGAAATCATCCACCGTAGAGTCAATGTTGATGGCGTGGTACAGCAGGTTTCCTATGGTGTAGGCAATCTGCCGTTCACCCGAGCTCAACCCCTCAAAGGGTATGATGTCCATGAATGTTTCCCTGTGGTTCCTGTATTCTTCAAGTTTTTCCTTCAGCACCAACCCCACCTGAACATCCTCACAGAAGGGTGGAGGAAGCAGGTCGGTTATCTCTATCGCATGATACTCCCCATCCTTGCCTGCATACAGAGGCTCCCCCACACGTTTCTGCATCCACATGTATATGTCATCCACATCGACCCTCGTGCCATTCAAGGCATAGTGCCCGTCGAAATATTTGATGAAAGCCAGCGTCTGCCTCAGCTTGCGCGTGCGGTGAGTATTGTCCCTCACCAGCTTGTCGAGGTGTTTTTCTATCTGCTTCTTGTCGTATTCCTTTGTGAAGAATTTGTAGTCATCGCTATACACCACATAGTTTTTCAGAATCTTGAAGGTCTTTGCCACGGCATAGTCCCATGCCTGCCGCTTCACATAATGCTGCTTGTCAAAATATTCACCCCATTTTTCCCTGACATTGCAGATGCCTAACTTCCCAGCCCAATACTTCCTGACATCCGGGTAAGCATTGTAAAGGCTGTCCATCCTCTCTTGTTCCTCTTTCTCGTGTATCTTCTTTCCGTCGAGATATTCATTCCTGAAGCCTTCATACTCTGCACTGCCCTTCCACGTGAAATACAACGACACCACTTGATGCGACTGGTTAATCTCGCGGAACGGGAAGCCGTCATATTCTGTAACTCCCAGCAAGTTCTTGTAGGCCACTCTCTGGAAAGCCAGCATAATCAGGTTCTGCTTTCCCAGATAATTCTCCTTGGCGGCATTGATATAGCCGGAATGTCGCATAGGGTACACCACGAGCGGCATCTGGTAGCCATCATTCTTGTGGAACACGCCTTTCAACCAGTAGTAGTCCTCTTCTTTCGGCACATCGTCCATCTGTGGCCTCAGCTCTTCTATCTTCCTTTCGCTTGTTCGCTCCATGAAATAGTCCCTGTAGTTGTAGGCGTATAGCGAATAGTTGCTCACAATGGTATAGAACCATTGGTCGAGCCAGTAACGTGCAGCAGCCCTGTTGCCTTGTATCAGCCTCTCTGCATCATGGTTGTTGCTCTTCAGAAGATTGAGGTCATCCTTCTTGAAATATACAAATCTGCCTTCTGGATTCTGCTCGTCATTTTTGCGTTCAAATACTGCCAGCGACACGTCATGCCCCTTCACCGTGAGCACCTCTATTTTGTCGTCGATATACACGGCAAGCGAGGCATACACATTCTCGATATAGTGAAGATGCTGAGCTGAGGAGAAGACGTAGTCTTCACTGAAGATGGCCACCGACAGGTTGTTTATCATCCTTATTACCATGTCGATGAGCGTACTCTTCCCAGTCCCGTTCTCTCCAATCACGGCATTGATGTTCAGGTTCTGAAGCCTCTGCCTCCCTATTCTCCCCGAATTATCCTTGGCAGGCTCACGCGTTCCGTTATACAAGCAGAAGGCAGAGTCAAAGGCTCCTTCGTCCACGACAATATGCTCTATTCCGTCAGCCCTCTCCACAATGTCGAACCCCTTGTTGAAGTAGAACCACAGCCCGTTGCCATATAGAGACTTCTGCATACAATGCACCTTCCGCACCGTTTCTCTGCCGCCAAATGGCGGTTTATAAAGCCTCAGTGCAATCATCCTCATTCCCAATGGAATGTAATGCGGATGACTCTCCTTGGTTTCCGTATTATGGAATGTGGCAAAATGTTTATTCCAAGGTCTGTTCATGGTTTACGTGTATTATTGTATTATACTCACACAGATCATCTCTTTGAGATTAAATCGTATAACTTTATATACTCCTCAAAGCACTTGTCCTTGTCAAAGTGTTTCTCTGCTCTTTTTCTGCAATCCTCAGAAGTAATCGGATGTATGTGCAGTTCCCATACGGCATCTGCCATTCCTGCAATATTCCCTTGCTCTACCACCATTCCCGTAGGATAACACTCAATCCCATCCTTTACCTTCTTTACGTTCTCGACATCGGAAATCGCCTCAGGCGAACCGCCTGTGCGATAAGTGATGACAGGTGTGCCGCAGGCAAGGGCCTCCAAGTTGGTGGTCGGAAAGTTGTCTGAGTAGGTTGGGTTGACAAAGACATCTGCCATATTGTAATATTCCACAAGCTCTTGCTGGTTGCTGGTGCGGGTCACGGAAATGATATTTTGTGGAAGTTCAGATTGCTGCTCTGCACTGACACCCACCATCACCACTTGAAAGTCTGGTTCCTCACTCAACTTTATCATGTCATTGTAGCCCTTGCGGGGAATCCAAGGTGCAGCCAATCCCAGAACCACAGTTTTCTTACTCTCTATTCCCAATCGTTTTCTGAGGTCTGTTCTTATGGGTTTGAATGTATTCAGGTCAATGCCATTGTGAATGACATGTACTGGATATGCACCCATAAATGACTCTCTTGTGATCCTGCTCAACCAGTTGGAAACAGGAACCATCACGCATTTATCCAGTCCTGTGAAAAGTCTCTTCTTCAGCTCATAATTCTTTTTCGACCTGTCAATGAACATTGACTTTGGATAGTCTGTCCGTAACGGGCAGTCATGACATCCGCTCTTCCATCGCAAGCAATCCACAGCATCAAAGTAAGCACAATGCCCTGTGAATGGCCAACAGTCATGAAGCGTCCATATTACAGGGATGTCCGTCGTAACGAGATATTCAAACAGCGTTTTATAGTTCAGAAAATAGCCATGGATGTTATGCAGATGAATTATATCCGGCTTATTCATTTTTATCCACTCAACCAAAACTTTTGTTTTTGCGTTTGGTCCTAATCCATGTCGGTCCAGTAAAAGACTATAAAGTGCATGAATCCTTTCCTCACTTGGTGTTACCATAGGTATGGTCTTCAACTGGCTGAGATTGGAATGCCTCACCCCATGAGCCATATATACATCCCAACCTCTTGACATTGCCAACAAACCTATCTGTTCTGCTATCTTGCCCGGAGCACCACAGTTGAGCGAAGAGCCAATTTCCAATAGTTTTTTCATACTAAAAAATGAGGTTTTTCTTTATGATTTCCATCTGATAATACGGATTCCAGTTCGTATCTATCTCATTATAACAGGCCTGACGAACTTCCTCACGCTTGCTTTTCTTCTCTGCAAACCACTTGCTGATAGTACAAGCCAATGCCTGTACGTTGTTACGTTCAAAGAAGTCGCCCGTCTTGCCAGGCTTGATGGCTTCAAACTCAGGCATCTGCCATGTAAAATCATTATGAGAAATTGCAGGGCATCCGAACATCAGCACATGAATGGCTGTCAAACCGATATTGCCAGGAGCCACACAGAGGTCAGCATTGCATATCATCTCGGCATTGGTCTTCTCGTCATAACAAGCACCATAAAACCAAACCTGTTCTGTCAAGCCAAGCCTTTTGACTTGTGCTTTTAGACTTTCTTTCTCCACACCATCACCTACAAATACAACGTTATACCTTTCGCCTTTTGCTTTCAACTCTGCAACAGCATCAACCAGCATATCCAATTGTTTGACTTTCGTCAGTCTTCCGATGAAAACAATAACGGGATTATTGTTGCCAAAGTGGTCACTATAGACGGTTGAAGTCTTAATGGCATTACGTAGTTCCAGCTGCTTGTCGTAATCCAAGGAATTATGAATTGGGAATAGCTTATTGGCTGGAATTCCTTCCTTGACAAGGAGTTCCTTTGCTCTGTCTCCATAAACAAAAGTTCCTGTCACGTTACGATATAGCCACAACTTCATCTTGGCGTCTCGACCTGTTTCCTTTCCATACCATCCATGAGTCCAGATGTAGAATTTCTTTTTCTTGAAGAACTTGAACGCAAACCAGAAGAATATCCAATCCGTTATGCAACGGTTCTCTATTAGTGTAAAATACGTTTGGTATTCTTTTTTGAAAAGTAGTCGAAGCATCCCTACATTCCAAAACACTTTTTCTACATTACCTACCACTTTGTAGCGAGCCACATTCCTCAGCACTTTGGTATCCATCTCCTTTATACCCGCAGTCGTAGGTCCAAAATACCAATCACAATCATATTCCTTATCAATCATCTTATAGATAGCCTCGCGATAAAGAGAAGGAATATTATATTTCAAGCACAGTTTCGCCATAAATTATATATTCTAAAGTTTGTCTTTTAATGATTCTTGAGACATTAATAAAAAGAAAATAGCAAAGGGTTAAGAGCCGCAGCTCTTAACCTATATTGCATGTATGTAAAATAATCAGATTACATTCTCAGTGGCAGTACAACTAACGTGTGTTCATATCGCCTTGCTGGCGATACGAAGCCTATCTTGTTGTACTATGGAAATTATTCGAAATACCAACATTACATATTCACCCAAAATTTCGATATTTGTGATAATAATCATATATGTATATAAGAACCACAATTACTGAGTATAATAGTAAAATGGCAGTTAAAACATAGGATATTATACTAAATATTGGATTTCCAATAAACTGTGACACAACAAAGATAATAAACAGAAGAATATCTGGAATGATAATCCATAACAACAAATTGTTAGTCCTACGCATTTTCCTCCAATATTCTTCGGCAAACCTCAAGCTACTCTTTGTAATTGGGTCAACTTCTCTTTGTGAATGGGTAATCTCTTCCTGATACTTCCGAATTTTGTCTCTCGTATTCTCCATAAATGAATATACTACTGTAAATATCGTTATGGCTATTCCGAGAATTCCCAATATCAATGACAGACATAGTGTATCCAATATTGGGAAGTAATTCTTCTGAAAATCATCAATCCATTCCATTTGTTAGGTAATTTGTTATAACTTCTGTGAAGTTGCGAACCATAACACCTATATCATTTATATTATGCAAATCATCTGTTGAAAGTTCCTTTTTATATCCGTATTTTGAAGCTACATAAGAGCTCACTTCTCCATTTTCATTACATTCCTGCTTTATTACACTTGTCGCCTGCTTGTTTTCTGAATCGAACCACATCCTTATTGTCCTTTTGATACCACCTCGTACTTCATCTGTGTCTTGAATAATCTGCTCAACTTCATTTGATGACAAATTTATATACTTAA
>CALZYS010000066.1 GCA_945830345.1 uncultured Prevotella sp. | reverse complement strand
AAGGTATAGTATTGGCAGGTGGAAGCGGTACGAGACTGTATCCTATCACCAAGGGTATAAGCAAACAGCTCATCCCAATTTTTGACAAACCTATGATTTATTACCCAGTATCGGTACTTATGCTCGCCGGAATAAGGGAGATACTCATCATCAGCACTCCGCACGACTTGCCCGGATTCAGGCGTCTGCTTGGAGACGGCAGTGAGATTGGCGTGAGATTCGAATATGCCGAACAGCCATCACCCGACGGACTGGCACAGGCGTTTATCATAGGTGAGAAATTCATCGGAGACGACTCAGTATGCCTTGTACTAGGTGACAACATCTTCTACGGAAGCGGATTCTCGGCTCTGCTGAGACAGAGCGTGGAAAACGCAGAGAAGAACAGCTTGGCAACTGTGTTCGGATATTACGTGAACGACCCCGAGAGATATGGCGTGGCTGAATTTGACAATGAGGGCAACTGTCTGAGCATCGAGGAGAAGCCCGAGAAACCGAAGTCAAACTATGCCGTGGTAGGACTGTATTTCTATCCCAACAGCGTGGTGGAGATTGCCAAGAACATCAAACCGAGTGCACGCGGCGAACTGGAAATCACGACAGTCAACCAGGTGTATCTGGAGAAAGAGCAGCTGAAGGTATTGCCACTGCAGCGCGGATTCGCATGGCTCGACACGGGTACGCACGACAGTCTGAGCGAGGCAAGTACATTCATCGAGGTGATTGAAAAGCGTCAGGGACTGAAGGTGGCTTGCTTAGAGGAGATTGCATACAAGCGAGGATGGATTACAATAGAACAAGTGCATGAACTCGCTAAACCAATGATAAAGAATGGATACGGACAGTATCTCATGAATCTGTAAATTATGAAAAAAGACACTAAAGAACTTTTCGTTCCAGGAAGACTCTGTCTCTTCGGCGAACACTCCGACTGGGCAGGAAAATACCGCGCAATGAATGCCGACATAGTGGCGGGCGCTGCCATCGTTTCGGGTATTGAACAGGGAATATACGCTACGGTGGAAAGAGACTCCCACTTCTCTGTAACATCTACAGCACCAGAGATTAAAGATATTTGGCAAGACTTCTCATGCAGAATGGATGCACACGAACTGAAGGACACAGCCAAAAGCGGTTCGTTCTTCTGCTATTGTGCCGGAGTGGCTTCGTATATGCTGGAATGGTATAAGGTCGGAGGTGTCAAGATCAACATAACAAAAATGACCTTGCCAATTAGGAGCGGACTGTCATCATCGGCAGCAATATGCGTTCTTGTGGCAAGGGCATTCAACCTGATGTACAATCTCAACCTGAGCACTTTGGGAGAGATGAACATCGCATATTGGGGTGAACTTAGGACAAGCAGCCGATGCGGGCGACTCGACCAGGCCTGCGCATTCGGTGTGCATCCTGTATTGATGACTTTCGATGCTGAGGAGGTGGAGGTGAAGAACTTCAATATCAGGGAAACACTCCACTGGGTGTTCTCCGACCTCAACGGCACAAAAGACACCATAAAGATACTTACCGACCTCAACAAGGCATTCCCGTTTGCTGAGGGAGAAAGGGAAAAGAATGTACAATACGCATTGGGCGAACTGAACCAGAAGACAGTGAAGGAGGCTATCACGCTGATGGAGGAAGGACGGGTGGAAGAACTCGGAGCATTGATGATAAAGGCACAGGCTGACTTTGACAAATATATTACGCCAATGTGCCCCAGCCAACTCACTTCACCAAAACTACACGAGATATTGGCTGACGAAAGAATTAAAGAACTATCCTATGGAGGCAAGGGCGTAGGTTCGCACGGAGATGGATCGGTGCAATTCCTTGCAAAGTCGAAGGAGTGTCAGACTGAAATGGTGGAATATCTCAAGTCGGTGGGACTGCATGCCTACGGACTTACCATCGAACCGAAACACACGATAAGAAAAGCTATCATACCCGTGGCGGGATTCGGCACAAGACTCTATCCTGAGACAAGATTCCTGAAAAAAGATTTCTTCCCTATCATAGACAAAGACGGACAGGTGAAACCGCTTATCCTCATACTGCTTGAGGAATGTAAGGCTGCTGGCATTGAGGAGATATGTATAGTGCTCGGCAGCAGGGAGGAAAGAGAACAATACAGACAATTCTTTGAAACGCCTCTGACTAAGGAACATCTCGACAAACTGCCAAAGGACAAGTTAAAATATGAAAGACATATCCTTGACATAGGAAAGAGACTTACCTACGTATATCAAACGGAGAAAAAGGGATTCGGAGACGCTGTGTATCGCTGTGCAGACTTTGCTGCCAACGAACCAGTACTGCTCTTGCTTGGCGACACTATATACCGCAGCAATACCAACAAATGCTGTGCGCTGCAGTTTATTGAGGCTTATGAAAAATACAACAAACCCATGATGTCAATCCACGAGATTCCACTTGAGAAGGTGTGCTACTATGGCGTAACCTCAGGCAAATGGATTGACAGCAAGGAGAGTGTGCTCCATATGAGCAATATCACGGAAAAACCGTCGTCGGCATACGCCGAGGAGTATTTGGGTGTGGCTTCGGTTGCTGTGAAGGGACTGAAAAACTACTATTGTGCATTTGGCTCATATATCCTGACCAATGAGGTGTTCGCACAGTTGAAGGAGAATATCAAAAACAATGTGGTGAATGCCAAAGGCGAAATTGAACTCACCACTGCGCTGGAACAGGTAAGACTACAAAATGGACTGTTGGGAGTAAAACTCGACGGACAGATGTTTGACATCGGTGTGCCGAATGAATACCGCAACACGATGTGCAATTACGCATCACCATGCTGACATCTTTTCTTGTCACCGTACTGACTCTTGTGCAACTCAACTGTGAAAACATGTTCGACTGCTCCCACGACAGCGGGAAGAACGACACGGAATTCACCGCTGAGGGAAAAAGGCATTGGACTAATGGCAAGTATTGGAGGAAAACCGAAAACATAGCCAAGGAAATTATCGGTTGTTGCGGAAAGGACACATTGCCCGACCTTATCACGCTCTGCGAGGTGGAGAATGACTCGGTGATGGAAAAGCTTACACGCAGAACGGCATTAGGAAAACTCGGATATCGTTATATAATGACTAACTCGCGCGACGAGAGAGGCATCGACGTCGCACTTATTTACAATACATATTCATTCAAGCCTATCTGCCATCACTCTATCAGACTTGAAGACAATCATCCCGAGCATCCCCTACGCGACATTCTCTACGTCAGCGGCTGCATTGCCTCGGGCGATACACTCCACGTCATCGTGGTGCATGCCCCAAGTAAGTTTGGCGGTGCAAAGAAATCATTAAAACGACGTATGGTTGTGATGGAGAGGACCGTGGCTGTCATCGACTCAATCCAACAAACATCCCCCGCAGCAAGGATAATAATTGCCGGCGATTTCAACGACACTGCCGACAGCCAACCCATGACCTATCTTGAAGAACATGGAGTGGTGAATGCCACCAAACATTCCATTGGCAAAAACGGAGTTCGCGGCAGTTATAAATACAAAGGCAGATGGGAAAGCATCGACCACATCCTCGTAAGCGAGAGCTTGCGCCATAACATCATCTCATCCCGCATCTGCGATACACCTTATTTAATATATAAGGACAAACAATACGGAGGATGGAAGCCACGCCGCTCCTTCAACGGATTAAGATTCGATCCCGAAGGATACAGCGACCATCTGCCCGTGGTGGTAAAGATTCATCTATAAAAAGAATGGCGGGATACCATTGGTGGATATCCCGCCTTATTCTATTATCATATCAACAAACCTTGTTGAGCTTCTTAAGTATCGAGAAGATAAACAGGGCTGCTACAAGACATATACACATCAACGTACCCCATACAATCGTGAGATCCATATCCCACATATGACCTGGGATGGAAACAAGTTTGTTGCCAAGAGCTGTAGCAACAAACCATCCTCCCATCATCATTCCCTTATACTTAGGAGGTGCTACCTTGGTGACAAGTGAGATACCAATGGGCGACAGGAGCAATTCAGCAAATGTAAGGATCAGATAGGTGGAAATGAGAAGGTTGGGAGTTACATCTGCTACATGGTTAGGATGGTCGGTGGCAGGCAAACCTATACACGACAAAGTCATCAGCAAGTAGGCTGCTCCTGCAACAAGCATACCCAAACCTATCTTAACTGGTGCTTTTGGCTCCTTGCCCTTCTTGGCCAACCAGCCAAAGAGTGCAATGCTGACGGGGGTCAACATTACGACGAAGCAAGCATTAAACTGCTGGAAAATAGGAGCTGAAAGGGATATCTCCGGTTCAAGGTTGACGTAGTTATAACCTAAGATGCAAACGCCAACGGCTATTACTATTGCATTGATAATGCGTGCCTTGGAGGTAACTGCCTGGAAAATCCCAAACAGACCATAAACAAGGAGGATGCATGCAACAAGGTTGGTGACATCAAAAGCCATAGACTGAACACCACTTGACTTAGTAGCAGTAAACTCATCGGCAAACCAAGTAAGAGTTAGACCATTCTGATGGAATGCCATCCAGAAGAAAATAACAACTGCAAAAACAAGAACGAGGCAGATAATACGTTCACGGGTCTCAGCAGGTGACATCTCCTCGACAGTTTCCTCGACGGCCTTCTTCACTTTCTTAACGGTTAGAACATGGCTAAACGTCTTCTTACCGAAATAATATATGCAGATGCTGGCAATAACCGACACGCAGGCTACGGCAAAGGCAAAATGATAGGAGTCGGCCTTGCTATAACCAAGTGACAGTTGAGCCCAATCCATAATCTTAATGGCTGCGGTAGGAGCAAAAAGGGCGCCAACATTGATAAGCATATAGAATAGTGAAAAACCTGAGTCACGCTTGTCGGCATATTTCGGATCATTATACAAGTCTCCCACCATTACCTGGAGATTGCCCTTGAAAAGACCTGTACCTAAGCTGACAAGCAGAAGAGCACTACCCATTGCCACCACTGCAACAGTACCGCCACCAAGGGGCACGGAAAGCAACAGATAACCAAGGAACATAATGAATATTCCAATAACCACCATACGGGAATACCCCCACTTATCGGCTGCCATACCACCAAAAAGCGGAAGAAAATAAACAAGGGTCAAAAACCATGTATAAATCTCAGAGGCGGTTCCGGCTGCAAAACCGAAATTCTCACCTAAAAAAAGTGCAAATACGGCCAACATCGTGTAATAGCCGAATCGCTCACCAGTGTTGGCCAATGCCAACGTCCAAAGTCCTTTGGGCTGTCCTTCAAACATAATGTAATTTTAAAATTAATTGGATTAATACTATTTTATATTCTTATTATTACTCTTAATAACATCCCAGAGATAGGTCAACTTGACATATATGCCGCTGTTGTTACTGCGACCGAAATAATCGCTCTTGGAATTCTTGTAGATGTCGCCAAGACCATAATAATAGCGTCCCTCAATAATGAAATGACCTAACTTGGGATTGCTGAATTCGAGACCCAAACCAGCTGTTATGCCATAGTCAAACTTACGCTGAATGGATAGAGTGTCCATAACCGCATCACGCAAGGCTCCCACACGGTCGTTGATATTGCGGGAATCATAGTCGAAGTTGGACTTCTTCTTGTCATTTAGAAAAATGCCAAACTGAGGACCGAGTTGGAAAAAGGCCTGGAAACCCTTGCGCTCCCTACCCCATCCCAAGCGAGCCATCAATGGCACCTGGATATATGTGAGCTGACGCTCGTACTCCTCAGCAAGATTGGTCACAGGATTGATGACAGGCAGATTCTCCGACGTGCGTATATCTTCCTTCCAACCCATCTGGGAGATGTTAACCTCGCCAACTATGGCACAAATACTCTTGAAATATTTCTCGCATGTATAACGTATGGTAAAACCACCTGTCAATCCACCATGCATCTTCTGGGTTACAGACGGGGTGAAACCGACATTGCTCATAACATATCCTCCGTTGACTCCAATGGCCAACTCATTGCGGTGGTCACCTATCTGAGCCTTGACTACTGACGGTAAGAGTGTCAATAGGAATGTAAACGTAATTATTATTCTGTGCATGGGACTTAATAATTTATCGTTTCTATTTGATGTGTAGGTTTGTAATGGACAAACAGCAATGAGGTGTTGCGATAACCACCATTGCCTATTTTCTCAAACTTGAGCGGTGTCTGTACTGGTATATAGCCTACTGTTCCTGTGGCTCCAGTGAACTTCTTGCCTTGCTTGTAGAATCCCTTGAGAAAAAACATGGCATGGTCGAAACCTGTCACGGCAAAGCGGGGCAAGGCCTGCATCATGTCGGAATGGAAATTCCAGCGGTACTTGGTCGTGATCCTCTCTGTAGCCGAAGACAAGGGATTGAGATAGAATGTGGCCGGTATATACACATTATATTTATAATAATTGTCGATGTCATACTTAGTGTACATCATCCATTCGGTATAGCCGAACATACTGATGTCAACGCCAGGATTGTTGACGGAGAAATTATTCAGTTTGGCAAAGGCAAGGTTCAACTCGGGCGAACGACCCGTATTGAGGATGACCACGTTGGGTTTGGACTTGCTGAACGCCTTGGCAAAATACGGCTCACTGGATTTGAGGTTGGTGATGTTATATTCACGCCCCAAAGTATCCATCCTGCGACGCAGGCCCATAGTGAAGATTCCCTTCTTGCTTGTAGTGTCGTTGCAGTCGATAATGACAGTGTTATAACCATCAAATCGCTTTAGGAACTTGTCGATTGTCGACTCGTTAATGTCGGTGGGCGACTGATACACCTGAAACAGGTTGGAGTTGGTGAACAGTTCAGGGGCATTGATGGAGAACGGTATCAGCACTTTTATATCATGCTTGGCGGCAAATGAAGCCAATGGCGCCACTTGCTTGGAATAAAGCGGACCGATGATTATGTCACATGTGGAAGCGTTCTTGTCGTTGAGGAATTGATTGATGTTGGCATCCTCTGCCACATTCCATGCAAACACGTCTATTGACAGTCCTGACTGCTTAAGACTATCTACTGCCATCAACACGCCACGATAATATTCCACCATTCTCTTGCCATCGCCATTTTCATTATGAAGGGGCAACATGACTCCTAAACGGATGGATGATTTCTTCTCTATCGGAGCCGACGGTGCGACCTTTGCTGCGGGCTCAACCTGAGTCTTCGGATAGGGAATAACAATGAAGGTGCCCTTCTTGAGTTCGTAACCAGGGGTATTCATTTCGGGATTAGCCTGAATGAGTTCCTGGATGGTCAATCCATTATCACGGGCTATTCCGAATATCGTCTCCTTCTTCTTGACCTTGTGCATCTCACGTATGTTTGACTTGGTCTGGGCAAGGAGGCTCTCACATGTGCAAAAAAGCACCAAAAGCACCAAAAAATATCTTAAAAGTCGTTTCATATTCGTATATTTTTAAATATCGGCAACAAAATTACGAAAAAAAAGTGGGGAAATCAACTAAATTCACTAATTTTGCACGAAATATTTGAATAATAATGGAATTTAGACAGTTATTTATACTTTTTTTGTGCATTTTTGCGCATAATTGTGCTTTTGCAGACATATTCCCCACAGCAGTCTATACTGACGCCGACGGGGAGAGAATTGAGACGACCGATGCCATCTCTGACGCAGAGGCTCCACTTGAAGTGGAGTTTAGAGCAACGATAACCGACAAGCCCGACGGGGACGTGCCGGCATTGGAATGGAGGTTCATTAGGGAGGGGGAAGAGACTCCATTTATCACAAGATACGAGGAAAGCACTACATATACTTTCGCCGAATCGGGTACGTTTGTTGTGTCACTTTATGCCACCTACAACGAAACGGACGAACCGGAATTGGCGGGAAGCATATCCGTAACAATCAGTACCAGTATATTGGAAATGCCCAATGCCTTCTCGCCCAACGGCGACGGGGTGAATGACATATACAAAGCAAAATCCAACCATCGGAGCATAGTGGAATTTCATGCATATATCTTCAACAGATGGGGACAGAAACTGTACGATTGGACAAACATCAATGAGGGATGGGACGGAACCGCTCACGGCAAACCGGTAAAAGACGGCACTTATTTTGTCTTGGTTAAGGCAAAGGGGGCTGACGGAAGAGAATATAATATCAAAAAGGATGTGAACATTCTAAGAATTTACACTGAAAATGAGCAACAATAATATAAATAATGAGGAGGGAATCATCAAAGTCTGGGGGGCAAGGGTGCACAACCTCAAGGATATTGACGTGGAAATACCGAGGGACAGTTTGACGGTTATCACAGGGCTGTCGGGCTCGGGAAAGTCGTCATTGGCTTTTGACACTATTTATGCCGAAGGGCAGAGAAGGTATATTGAGACGTTCTCGGCTTATGCCCGGAATTTCCTTGGCGGCATGGAACGACCTGATGTTGACAAGATTACAGGATTGAGTCCTGTTATCAGTATAGAACAGAAAACCACCAACAGGAATCCACGATCCACTGTTGGAACTACAACCGAGATTTATGACTTCTTGAGACTTCTGTTTGCCAGGGCAGGAAAGGCATACAGTTATGCCACCGGCGAGGAAATGGTGAAATATACCGAGGAAAAGGTTGTGGAAATGATTCATCGGAATTATTCTGGCAGAAAGATTATGGTACTGGCTCCTGTTGTAAGAAGCAGGAAAGGTCATTATCGCGAATTGTTTGAAAGCCTCAGACGAAAGGGTTATCTGTATGTGCGTGCGGACGGCGTACTGAAAGAGATTACGGAAGGCATGAAACTTGACAGATACAAGAACCATGACATTGAGGTTGTTGTTGACAAGTTGGCGGTGAAGGATGAACAGGATGATAACCGACTGAAAAAAAGCGTTGCCACAGCAATGAAGTCTGGAGACGGACTTATAATGATTCTTGATAATGACACAAAGGAAGCAAAGTTCTTCTCGAAACGTCTGATGTGCCCGACTACTGGTATGGCATACAGCGATCCTGCCCCTAATAATTTCTCGTTTAACTCACCGCAGGGAGCTTGCCCTAAATGCAAGGGACTTGGAGTTATAAACGAAATTGACATGGAAAAGGTGATTCCACAAAGAGACGTTAGTATTTACAATGGAGCTATAGCCCCGTTGGGCAAATATAAGAACCAAATGATTTTCTGGCAGATTGATGCCGTATTGAAACATTATGGATTCGATTTGAAGACTCCCGTGGAAGAACTTTCAGACGAGGCTCTCAACGAGGTGATATATGGTTCACTCAATACAGTGAAGATTAGTAAGGAACTTGTAGGGACATCATCTGACTACTTCTCAACATACGACGGCGTGGTGAAATACTTGCGTAATGTGATGGAGAACGATGACTCCGCCAATGCACAGAAATGGTCGGAACAATTCACGGCTATGAGGATATGCAATGAATGTCATGGAAACAGGCTTAACCGTGAGGCTCTTTCATATAAAATATGGAATAAGAATATCGCAGAACTGTCGAATATGGACATCTCCGAACTGAGAGATTGGATTAACAAGGCAATGGAGCATCTTGATACACAACAGAGAGCAATTGCCACAGAAATCATAAAGGAAATTAAGACTCGACTTGACTTCTTGCTTGAAGTGGGACTTGACTATCTTTCACTTAACAGACAGTCGGCAAGCCTCTCGGGGGGTGAAAGTCAGCGCATAAGACTCGCCACACAGATTGGTTCACAACTTGTCAACGTTCTGTACATTCTTGATGAACCAAGTATCGGACTTCACCAAAGGGACAACGAAAGACTTATCAAATCACTGAAAGAGCTTAGGGATATCGGCAACACCGTGATTGTCGTTGAACATGACAAAGATATGATGTATGCAGCTGACTATATTGTTGACATTGGTCCAAAGGCGGGACGCAAGGGAGGGGAGGTCGTATTCCAAGGCACGCCCAAGGACATGCTGAGCCAACATACAATAACAAGTATGTATCTCAATGGTGAGATGAAAATCGAAACTCCCAAGCACAGAAGGAAGGGCAATGGAAAAAGCCTGTGTCTGCATGGTGCAAAAGGAAATAACCTAAAGAATATTGACGTGGAGTTTCCGTTGGGAAAACTGATTGTAGTGACGGGAGTAAGCGGTTCGGGAAAATCAACCCTGATAAACGAAACTCTCCAGCCTATTCTTAGTAAACATTTCTATCGATCACTAAAGGAGCCCCTTGAGTACGATTCAATAGAGGGTATTGAAAACATTGACAAAATAGTGGATGTCGATCAGAGTCCACTTGGAAGAACTCCACGTTCGAATCCTGCTACCTATACAGGTGTATTCTCGGATATCCGATCACTATTCGTCAATCTCCCTGAAGCCAAGATAAGAGGATATAAACCTGGAAGATTCTCATTCAATGTGAAAGGTGGAAGATGTGAGGCTTGTAACGGTAACGGATACAAAACTATTGAGATGAACTTCCTACCTGATGTAATGGTACCATGTGAGGTGTGTCACGGGAAAAGATACAATCGCGAAACACTTGAGGTAAGATACAAAGGAAAGAGTATTGCGGATGTACTTGAGATGACTGTCAACCAAGCCGTCGATTTCTTCGAGAACGTACCTGATATTCTCAGGAAAATAAAAACCATACAGGATGTCGGTTTGGGATACATCAAATTAGGACAACCATCCACTACTCTTTCGGGAGGTGAAAGCCAAAGAGTGAAATTAGCTACCGAACTAAGTAAAAAAGATACGGGAAGTACTCTTTACATCCTTGACGAACCTACTACGGGATTGCACTTTGAGGATATAAGAATACTGATGGACGTACTACAAAAACTCGTTGACCGCGGAAATACCGTTATTGTCATTGAACATAATCTTGATGTCATAAAGATGGCTGACCATATTATTGACATCGGACCAGAGGGAGGGCGAGCAGGAGGTAATGTATGCGCTACAGGTACACCTGAACAAGTCGTGAAATGCAAATCAAGCTACACAGCAAGATTTCTTAAAGAAGAACTTAATATATGATATGGACTGACAGAATAAGACAAGTGAAGATTTGCCTCGTTATAACTGCAATTGTAATAGCAGTAGTATCACTTATAATATCACATATTCTAATCCGAGATTTGTCAATGGAGGAAAATAACAAAATGGCAACTTGGGCTGAAGCATTGCACACTCTTAACAATGCTTCAGAAAACACTGACTTGACCTTGGTATTAAGTGTTATTAAGTCAAACAATACTATTCCTGTTGTTGTTTTGTCATCAAAAGGCTACATCTGTGACTATCGGAATCTAAAAATTGATGCTAATAATGAGAATGATTCCATTAAGGTTATCAAAGAATTGGCTGATAGTTATTATAGGTCAGGCAAATTTATCAAGATAGACCTGGATGGAACATCAGACTATCAACTTGTATGCTATTCGGAGTCAACAATGCTTAAAAGATTAGCAACTTACCCATATGTACAATTAGGTGTCGTGGTCATATTTGTAATTATTGCAATATTTGCACTCTTATCATCCAAAAAAGCGGAACAAAATAAAGTATGGGTAGGACTATCTAAAGAAACAGCACATCAGCTTGGAACTCCTATTTCGAGTATGATGGCATGGACAGAGATTTTGAAGGAGTCATATCCAAACGACGAGATGGTAAGTGAAATGAGCAAGGATGTAAAACGACTTGAAATTATAGCCGAAAGATTTTCAAAAATAGGTTCGATTCCTGAATTGAGAGAAACATCACTCGAAAAGGTAATTGAGCATGTAGTGGATTATATGGACAGCCGTACTTCGTCAAAAGTAAAGATTACCTATCGTTCAATGGTAAATAAAATTATTGTCAGAATTAATCCTGCCTTATTTGAATGGGTAATAGAAAACCTTTGCAAAAACGCAGTTGACGCGATGGAAGGAAGAGGAAGTATTGACATAATGCTATTCTGTGAGAAAACAACAGCTGTTATTGAAGTAAAGGACACAGGAAAGGGTATAAAGAGATCGGACATCAGAAATATATTCACTCCAGGTTACACAACCAAGAAAAGAGGATGGGGATTGGGATTGTCATTAGCAAAAAGAATTATTGTGGACTACCATAAAGGAAAAATAATGGTAAAGGAATCTGAAATCGGTAAAGGCACAACTTTCAGGATAGAATTAGAAAAAGCAATTAATACTGATAATATTGAACTCAGTTGAAAAATTCAATCAATAATCACGAGGATATTGCTATCCCCATAATGAAAAAAGCCTCAAAAGTATTACTACTCTTGAGGCTTCGCTTTCTTTAAAGAAGGCGGCTTCCTACTCTCCCGCATTGCATTGCAGTACCATCGGCGTAAGTGGGCTTAACTTCTCTGTTCGGAATGGGAAGAGGTGGGACCCCACCACAATAACCACCTGATATTTCTTCTTTTCTCACCCTTCGTGATTCCTCATTCAGGGCGGTATGGGTTGACACTCGTCACACGAAACATGTATCACTACTTCTCATTTAAAGAGTATCTCTACAACTGAAAGCACGGAGAGAAAACAATCTCACCAGAAAGCTTTCGGGCAATTAGTACGGCTCGGCTTTGACGTCACCGTCTTT
>CALZYS010000065.1 GCA_945830345.1 uncultured Prevotella sp. | reverse complement strand
CCACGGGCATGCAGCCCGCCATAGCCGAGAAGGGACTGATGGTGGTGGATTGCACCGCCCACGGCCGCTCGGGACATGCCGCACGCAACGAGGGCATCAACGCCATATACATCGCCCTCGACGACATAGCATGGATACGCAATCACCAGTTCCGACGCACGAGCCCGCTGCTCGGGCCCACGAAGATGACCGTCACCATCCTCAATGCCGGCACCCAGCACAATGTGGTGCCCGACAAGTGCGACTTCACCATCGACATCCGCACCAACGAATACTATCGCAACGAACTCGTATTCTCTCATCTTCAGAAACACCTGAAGAGCGAGTGTCGCGCGCGCTCCTTCCGCCTCGGCTCGTCGAAAATCGACCCCGAGCACCCCATCGTCCAAAAATGCATAAAGATGGGCATGAAGCCCTTCGGATCACCTACGCTTTCCGATCAGGCGCTCATGCCCTTCCCTTCATTGAAGCTCGGTCCCGGGGAGTCGTCGCGCTCCCACTCTGCCGATGAATACATCTGCATATCCGAAATCCGGAATGCCATTGAACTCTACGTCACGCTGCTCGACGGCTTGGAGTTGTAGAGTCTTTGCAACTCCTATGCCCGTCACGGCATGCTTCTTTTTTTTCTATGCCATCACTGCGCACGACACGCCCAGGGCGGTTCCGATTGCAGCCAGGATGGCCGACGCGAGATTCCATAGAAATTTGATCAACTTGGATTTGTTCTCCTGTGTCATAACTTTAATTTTTTAATTTTTTAATTTCCGAAGGACCCGTCCGTCCTTCGGATCACCTTCCGCCTAATGTAGGGTCTTACCTCGTGTAAGCCTATCCGCAGGCATTTTCGGCAGTCGGTCTTACATAAAGCAAGACCCTACAATCGTCGAATTTCACGACCATCAGCGATGACTACTCGTAGGGCACTTCCTCCTCGTCACTGGTGCTTCCACCGCCAGTGTTATCCGTGCCTCCGGTGTTGTCAGAGGGATTCTCGGGCTCATCCTCCACGTTGCCATCGTCGCTCGAAGTCACTCGCTTCACCACCTCGCCGTTGCGGTCGTAGCAGGTGATGCTGATAGCGGTGCGGGCGAGCTCGTCCTTGATGTCAACACTCGGGGTGAAGATCACTCGACGGGTGGTGATGAGACTCGAAGCCACCTTGTTGACATCGCTCACCGACGTGGCGCGGAGTCCGAATCGCATCGTGCCCAGTCCGGGGATTGCCACTGCATGTCCCTCGGTGGCCCATGCCTTGATTACCTCGCCGATGGCATCCCATGCCGCATTGATGGAGCCCTTCGAGATGCCGCTGCGCATGGCAGCCTCGTTGATCACTTTGCTCTGAGAGAGCTTGCTGTAGAGTTCGGCCTGCATGACGTAGGCCCACTTCTCCTTGGTCTTGTCGAACGACACGTTGCGCTCGACTGCCTTAACCTTGATACTCATAAACAATAAGGTTTTAAAGGGTTAAACAATAAGATTTCAATTCTCCGTGACTTCTCAAAATCACGATGCAAAGGTACTACTTTTTTTCGAATCCACAAATAGTTGTCCCGAGCCTCGACGCCGCTCTGTCCCGGATTTTGAATGATAAGGCCTTTAGGGGAGATAGCAGTCATTGGCAAGCAGGACGGGATTGCGACTTCGGCAGTAATAATAACATACAAAAAAAAGGAAGGTAACAGGTAACAAGTTAACATCTGCGCATGCGAGCCAATAGGCTCCACTGGGAGGCATTTACACGTATCTCGGGGAGAAAATATTTTTTCCTCCCGAGGAAACAAAAAATGTTACCTTGTTACCCGTTACCTGCTTAGATTATATACACATTCATCCATAGGGAGAGCGTTGCCCCGAAATCCCTCAAAATCCCGGTCAACACGCTCCAAACTGCTCACTCCCTATAGGCCTTTTCTCTCTCTACCTATCGGTTTCTTAGGAAGGATATGTAATAAAGTATCGCGCGCCCGCGCACGATATGCTCATTGAGGCAACGGGTAACAAGTTAACGCCCCGGCATCCTAACCCTTTGAAAATTTCTGAGGGTAATGGGTAACAAGGTAACATTTCAGCTTGTCAAACACCTTGCCGATGTCGGAGATGATGTTCTCATCATGAGTCTTGTCCCTGTTTTTGTCATGCATATTATTATTATATCTTTTCAATGCCTGTTCCACATTTTTGCATATCGTGCCCGGGCATATATCTTCGATAGCCCTGCCAAAATCCGACCCTAAGCAATTCTTCTCTATATAGCCAAGAATATCAAGAGAGGTCTTGACGTGCCCCCACGTCTTGCCGCCGGAAATTTTCTTGGATTTATTCCCCGTGGTAAGTGCAAGCTCGCGCAATGCTTCGACAATCATGTTTGTGGCTTTGGCATCCTCCCGGATTATCGGGTTGAAGATTATCGGCAGATTCATAATTTTCTCTTCCTGAGCCTGATTTTCGGGGATTACGGGAGTGACGTCGTTCTCTTTATTTTCCATATCGTGGATTGCGCTATGGAAGCAGGCTATCTTGTGATATTGCGCAATAATCTTGCCGACCTCTTCCAAGGTCAGGTCATTTCGGTAGCGGAATATGAACTTGCCGGCATCGATACCCTCAAGCACGCTCTCGATATTGTCGATGTCGAAATAGTTTTCAAGTTCCTCTTTCCTTTTGCCGCTGAAGAATATGTTTTTTTCCTTTTCCAGCTTTTTCTTCATCATGTCGAGCCGCTTCTTTTTGGGCGTGCTGTTGAGCCATTTTTGGAAATCACCCTTTGCATCCTTAATCAAATCGTCAAAATATGCCACCGACAGTCGCTCATACAAGTCCTTGAAGGCGGAGTCTTCGGTGTCTTGCAAGACTTTTTCTGAATAACGCAATACTTGACAAAGGGTATCCAATGCATTTATAATGTAGTATGAGCTCCACGCCACATCATTTGATTTCGCTTTCGCTATCCATTGAAACAAATATGGAGCATTCTCATCCATGTCTGTGCGCATGGCTTTAAGTTGTTTGGGACCGAACATATTTTCACCATCACCAGCAAGACCAAAAAGGAGTGCTGCGACTGCATTCTTGTCTATCTCATTTTTAATAGACATGTAATCAAAGTCTATATCTTCGCGATATTCACATATTTTATCATAGAATCCCTGTGCATCCTTAATCTCGAAAAAAGGCGAAAATGAATCTATCCTTTCGGCTATTTCATCTCTGTTTACTAAACACATTGCATAGAAATACTGGTCAATGAAGAAATCCGTTTCAGGGATGAAATTCTGAATATCATCATGATTCCCTCTTTCATTATCATCACCACTGATAAAGTCACACCAATAATCAATCTTCTTCTCCCACTCCTTGAAATCCACATCACAAGCCTCCTTGAATGGCAGCTTATGTTGCCATCTCTCCGCAGCCAAGCGCAGCTTTTGGGCTAAAGCCTGAGCTTCAACCGCAATCGCCACACCCTGAATATTTCGGGCATATCCATTTACCATCTTCGTAAAGCATTGGAGCATCTGGTCGATGTTCTCCAAAATGACAAGTATGTCACTCTTATTGTTTTCAGGCATTTTCTTATCAGCCATAATTCTTAGTTTTTATATGTTATATATTTCGTCTGAATAATCGGACTGCAAATATACACTTTTTCTTTCATACATCCAAGGCTTTAACATAAAAAATTGCCTAAACTAAAACTTTTTTGTTATTTATTCGCCGAGATACGCGACGCATTCCCAAACATGTACCCAGTTGCGTACCTCCGTACTTTCTTCACACTCGCAAAAGTACCTCCCAAGAATATTGTTGCAGATATATAGAAGGTGTATTAACTTTGCATCCGATAAAAAAAAATAGAGTATTAACCCGAACAGGGTGCCACGCCGGCAGTCGCGACATCAAATAAGCCGCCGTGGTCAAGCTCCGGAGTTTCTCTGTTCATAACGCAAAAATGTTATGACGACAAAGAAACAACAATTGAAGGAAGTCGGTATCAATGACTTCGACATCAAGACCCTCCGACGCGCAGCTCGCGAGGGCAGACTATTCATCGCCACTACCGAGGACGACACGGTCACAGCATCGACCGCCGACAAGGAGAAGGCGATTGGCGAGATTCTCGCATACGTGGATCGCATATCGCAATATTCAGATAATGTACACGTGCGCGAGATATGGGATTGTATCCTGCATGACGAGCGGCTTCAGCCGCTGTTCTTCTTTACACGTTACAGCAAGACACGCGGACAAATCAACTGGTATCGCGTGACGGCTGTCGTGTGCCTGCTTCGCGAGAAGGGAGTATATCGCAAGGCCATGACTGCAACGCAACTGCATCTCGCCCTTGAAGGCACCGCGCGATGCACTAACCGCTATTATGGCATAAGCCGCTATCTGCTCGATGACAGCCATCTTAAGGCAGTGAGGGAGATATTGCAAAAAAAAGGATATTAAACTGAGAGCCTCCGTTTAAGCGGAATAATAGCCATACCTTTGCAGCGGATTTAAAAATAAAGGACGTATGAAACAGTTATTCAGAGTGGTCAAGCAGACCCCCGCCGTCAGCGTTCAACGCCAGGACGGCACACAGACCCAGAAGTGCACCCTCGTTCTGCAAGAACCCGGGGGCAAGTATGAAAACAGCTATGCGGCTACCATGTTGGGCAACATGGCATCGCTGAAGTTCCTACAGAACGACGTGGTGTATGCATGCCTAAGATTCTCAACACGCGAGTACAACCAGCAGACCTATATGGACTGCACCGTACAGGACATCGTGAAACTCTCAACCAACAATGTATTTTAACTTTTAAACTTTATCTGATATGAAGAAAATCAATGATTCCATGAGCATACAAGCAATGCTATGGGAAGAGCTCACGGCCAAGCAGCAGGTCGAGGTTGCTGCAGTGTTCCGCCACATGAAGAAGTGCTCACAGGTGCGAATGTGCTTTGCCCTGCTGGACTACATCTGGGATGGCATATTGCCCAAATTTGACAAGGGAGACCTGCTACTCTCGGCAGCCTTCGTATTCCTCACGGGATATGGCATGGACGAGAAAGCTCCCTGGAGAATCACACCTCGTATTAATTAATAAATGAGCACACCTTGTATTATTCATTTTTTAAAAAAAAGACTATGGAAAAGATTTTTATTCCCGAAGAGATTATGACGCCGGTTGTGATCGACACAGCCGAGTCGCAAGAGAATTATCGTGCACGTGTGTATAAGATGCCCTCGGGCACAACGGTCACCATCCCCGTGAAGGAAGGCAGCCGAGGTCCGCTCTACATCGACCTGCTCACCTCGAGCAAGCACGGCAAACTGCGCACGACAGCCAAGCACTTCCACCTCTCGTTTGACATTCCGCGCTCCGAGGGCATGGCCTATGCCGGTCAGTGCGTGGAGGACGAAATCGCTCATTTCATTCATTACATGAAACACTCTCACTAACAGCTTATGACAGACAACACTGTAATACTATTTCCCGAAGAGGAGGGCTCGAAGAGCCTTCCTTCTTCACACGAGACTATCATAGAGGATGAGTCGGAAGAAAAGCCTCCCAAATATTCACTGCCCAAGGACAAGGATGAGCCTCCAGTGGTTAGGGAACTGATGACGAACGCTCCGGGACCATTCAAGGTGCCCACCTTTTTCTCCTCGGTCACATGCCTTACCGCATTGGGCACACGCATCCGGGTGTATTACCCCTACGACGGCATGAACGAGCACGCTCTGCTACTGCAGACCATCATCACGGGCGAACAGAGTTCGGGAAAATCGTTTGCACGCACCAACGTGGAGTCGGTGATTATGGCACCGATGAAGAAGCGCGACGACGAGCAGAGACGACAGGAGCAGGCCTACCGCGAACTGAAGCAGACTGCCTCGAAGACTGAGAAGCTGCCCGATGCACCGCGAACCGTCATCCGCACCTGCCCCATCTCAATCTCGATAGCACAACTCATCAAGCGTGCCGACGCCCCACAGCGATACTATGGCACACCCTTGACCCTGTGGTCGTTCACCGACGAACTGAGTGCCGCAGTGGAGAGCAACAAGCGTGCATTCTCGAACATCAAGACCATAGCCCGCACCAGCTACGACCTGCACAGCACATACGGAGTAGATTATCTCAGCGATAATGCATATTCGGCGACAGTTGACATATTGCAATCGTCTTTGTATCTCTCTACTCCGAGCGCGCTTGATGCATACGCCGACAAGGGATTCATCGAGGGTGGCGGAGTGACACGCACCATCCTCGTGCAACTAAGCGACGCACTCGCCGAGGAAGCACCCATATTCAAGACGCTCACCGCCAAGCAAAAGGCTATCATCGACCGCACACTGGAGCAGATGGACGCCGACGTATATAACAAGGACGACGGCAGCATACAGCCCGAGATGTATATCGACATGAGCTGGATGTTCCCCGCGGTGCATGAATGGTGCAACGAGCAAAACCGGCTCATCCTGCGCTCAGGAAGCCGTGCCCACAACACCTTCTTCAAGCGTTCCTCTGTATCAGCATTTCGCATTGCCACGCTTTGTGCATATCTTTACGGATTGGAGTGCGGTTCGCAAAAACTCTCCACCAAGTATCGCAAACGCGTGAGGCAGATATACCTCTTCAGTGCACAATATATCCTCGACTCGATGCTCAGAAAGTGGGGCAAACGCTACGAGGAGCTGACGCAGCAGCGCATACAGGGCGAGAGTCAGGTGAGAGTGCCAGTGTTCGACCAGCTCAGCGAGACGTTCACGCGCGACCAGCTCGACGAGATCATCAAGCGCTGCGAGGTGAGCACACCCACCCGAGTCTTCCTCTCAAAGTGGAAGGCCAAGGGATGGATAAAAGAGACACAGAAACATGTTTATCAAAAACAGACGTAAGATGTTATCCGATTACGACATTCAGAAGCTCCGCGCACTCCCGATAGAGAGTGTCGCCGAGCGACTGGGGCTAAGAGTGAGCCGTGGTCGCTGTCTCTGCCCCTTTCACGACGACACCCGCCCATCGCTGATGTTGAACAGAAGCAAGAACACCTATCATTGCTTCGTGTGTGGCACGGGAGGCTCAGGGCCTATCGACCTCGTGATGAAATATCTCAACAAGACATTCATCGAGGCATGCTATTGGCTTGCCAATGAGCACAACGTGATAATTACGGCAGACCACAACCGGCGCCCATTAGGCACCAAGCATCACGCGCAGTCCAGCGGACCTGGCATCGACCTTGCCCATTTGGAGAGTGTCATTGCCAATAAGACATTGACAGCTGAGGCACGACGCTTCCTCTTCGACGAGAGAAGAATAAGGGAAGACGTGGTGGCAGAACTTGGACTGAGCAGTATCAGTAGCCCCGTGCCCATGAGCGGCAATCTCAGCGAGGGATGGTTTAATGCGCCATCCCTGCTCATCCCCTACAGGGACATGGAGGGCAAACTGCTGAGCGTGCAAGCACGTTACTTGGGAGGGGAGAAGGGCAAACCGCGATTCCAATTCCCGCGTGGCAGCAAGTGCAGCATTTATAATCTGCCCGTGCTCAGCCAACTGAGTGACGGCGAACCGCTCTTCATCACCGAGGGGGCAAGCGACTGCATGGCAATGCTCTCCGCCCGACACAAGGCAATAGCCATACCGAGCGCCACACTACTCAAGCCTGAGGACGTGGCAATGCTCAAGTCGGTGAAGACGCTCACCAACATCCACATCTGTCCCGACCGCGACCGTCCCGGTGAGGCGTTGGCTCTCGACCTCAAGCAACACTTCCCCCAAATAATGCGCCACCAACTGCCCGAGGGCTACAAGGACTTTGGCGATTATTGGAAGACAAGGGGCTACAAGATATAGCATCTCTCTCTTAAGATATGGAGCAATGTTACCTTGTTACCTGTTACCCGCTTATTTTCCCGATTTATGTATTGATTAAAAAAACTTATCTTATGGAAATCAAAGTTCAGAGAACATATATGAAAGGTGAAATCACCGAAGGCCAGCTCACCATCGACGGCCAATTCATCTGCGACACCCTCGAGAACACCGAGTCGCGCCTACACACAGGCACTTATCCCCTACTTCTTGTGAAATGCAAGCAATACGCCCGCAAGATGATCAGCATTCAAGCTAACCCCAAATCGCTGATTCTGACCGAAGAGGACTGCTACAACTGCCCCAAACTGAAAGAGGTGTTCCCTAACACAATCATCCCCAAGCGTTGCCCTATGCTCAAGGCCGGCAACGGCATTCACGGTCATCACGACGGCTCAATCCTTGTGGGCAAACAAGCCGCCCATGGACTTCTCATCCATCCCCGTACCGCCTTCGACACCCTCTACGAGCGCATACGCAAGAACCTGGAGCGCAAGCGCGAGGTGACATTAGTGATTGAAGAGTGATAACGTAAAAAAGAACTTGCGATAAAGAGCATAAAAAAGAACTTGCGATAAAGAGCATAAAAAAGCACTTGCGATTGCTCGTAAGTGCTTTTTCTTCATTGAAGGTGGGCCATCTAGGGCTTGAACCTAGGACCTCCAGATTATGAGTCTGTTGCTCTAACCAACTGAGCTAAAAGCCCGATGAAAAACTGATGGACGTGAGACACATCGTCGTATTTCGAGTGCAAAGGTACGGCAAATTTGGCAAAAAACAAAATATTTTTTGCAAAAAAGACTAAAAACACGTGATTTTTCTCAATATATGGCATTTTATTAGTAATTTTGCAGCCGAAAATCATATAATAATAAGGTAATGAACGAAGAAAACAAAGTTAGAGGACTTTCGGAACAACAGGTGAAAGAGAACAGGGAGAGATGGGGCGAGAACATCCTCACTCCTCCCGAGCGCACCTCGATGTGGAAGCTATACCTCGAAAAATACAACGACCCGATCATCAAGATACTGCTCGTGGCAGCCGCCATATCATTGGGACTTGCAGTAATAGAAAACGACTATGTGGAGGCTATCGGCATATTTCTTGCCATCTTCTTCGCAACAACCGTGGGATTCTACTTCGAAAGGGATGCAGCCCGACGATTTGAGGAACTCACGGCATTGGGCGAGGAACAACCCGTGAAGGTGGTGAGAGACGGCAGAGTGGTGGAGATAGCGCGAAGGGACATCGTGGTGGGCGACATAGTGGTGCTGGCTGTGGGCGACGAGGTGCCTGCCGACGGAACACTCTTTGAGGCCACCGACCTGCAGATAGACGAATCCACCTTGACGGGCGAACCGATAATATCCAAATTCGTGGAGGTGAAGAACGACGGAGCTACTTATCCGTCGAACGTGGCATTGCGCTCGACGATGGTGATGAACGGACACGGACGAATGAAGGTGACTGCCGTGGGCGACAAGACCGAAATCGGAAAGGTGGCAACGAAGAGCACCGAGATGACTGCCGTGAAGACCCCACTGAACATGCAGCTCGACCGATTGGCAAAACTCATCAGTAAGATAGGTTCGGCAGTAGCAGCATTGGCATTTGTGGGATTCTTAGGACATGACATCCTGACCAATCCCCTGTGGCACTCCGAAGAATGGATGAAGATGGCCGAGGTGGTGCTGAAATACTTCATGATGGCAGTGACGCTGATAGTGATGGCAGTGCCCGAGGGATTGCCGATGGCAGTGACACTCGCCCTCGCGCTCAACATGCGACGAATGCTCAAGAGCAACAATCTCGTGAGAAAACTGCATGCCTGCGAGACGATGGGGGCAGTGACAGTGATATGCACCGACAAG
This sequence comes from uncultured Prevotella sp., assembly GCA_945830345.1. GTDB lineage: Bacteria > Bacteroidota > Bacteroidia > Bacteroidales > Bacteroidaceae > Prevotella. The sequence goes on along the minus strand of CALZYS010000065.1, from coordinate 2,894 downwards.
ACCGGAACGCTCACACAGAACAAGATGCAGGTGGGCGATATGGGAATATATGCCGACCGCCAACTATTAGACATTGCAATGGCAGTGAACTCGACCGCCGAACTGGATGGCGACAAGACCATAGGCAATCCCACCGAGGCTGCACTGCTGCTATGGCTGAAAGACCAAGGAGAGGATTATAACGCCCTCCGACAAAGGGGCACAATGATATGGCAATTGCCCTTCTCGACCGAGCACAAGCACATGGCAACCATCATAGATATCGACAAAAAAAGATATGTGATGGTGAAGGGTGCGCCCGAGATTGTGACTGCCCACTGCTCTCTTGACGACCAACAGACGCAGAAGATACAACAGCAGTTGCTCAACTATCAGATGCAGGCAATGCGCACACTCGCATTCGCATACATGGAGATAGACAAGAACACGAATACATTCAATCTCAAAGACAGTGGCAAACAACTCACCCTGCAGGCCATTGCAGCCATAAGCGACCCCCTGCGCGAGGAAGTGCCGGGGGCAGTGAGGGAGTGCGCACGGGCAGGAATAGACGTGAAGATCGTGACGGGCGACACATCAGCCACCGCCATCGAGATAGCACGACAGATAGGCATCTGGCACGACAACATCCCCGATGGGGCACAGATAACGGGTCCCGACTTTGCCGCCCTCAGCGACGAGGAGGCATATCAAAGGGTGGAGGCCTTGAAGGTGATGAGCCGAGCACGCCCCACCGACAAGCAACGACTGGTGAACATGCTACAGAAACACGGAGAGGTGGTGGCTGTGACAGGCGATGGAACAAACGACGCTCCAGCCCTCAACCATGCCCACGTGGGACTGTCGTTGGGTTCGGGAACGAGTGTGGCAAAGAACGCAAGCGACATGACACTCATCGACGACTCTTTCAAGAGTATCGTGAGTGCAGTGCAATGGGGACGCTCGCTATATCGCAACATACAGAGGTTTATCTTCTTCCAATTGGTGGTGAACGTCACAGCCCTGTTGCTCGTGCTCGGTGGTTCGTTCATCGGAACCGAACTGCCCCTCACCATCACACAGATGCTGTGGGTGAACCTCATCATGGACACATTTGCAGCCATGGCCCTCGCTTCACTTCCCCCCGAAAGTGACGTGATGACGAAGAAGCCAAGGAAACAGACCGACTTCATCATCAACCGCACTATGGGATGGGCGATATCCATCGTGGGCATATTGTTCTTCGGCATAATGCTCGCCCTACTGTGGTATTTCGAGAAAGTAGCGGGAGTATCACCACGAGAGCTCACCGTATTCTTCACGATATTCGTGATGCTGCAATGGTGGAATCTGTTCAACGCCAAGACATTGGGAGGCAGTCGCACGGCATTCCACCGACTTGCAGCCGACAAGGGACTGCTGCTTGTGTTGGCAATCATCCTCGTGGGACAATGGCTGATAGTGGAGTTTGGGGGCAAGATGTTCCGCACCACCCCACTCGACCTTGAGACATGGTTATGGATTATCTTAGGCACATCACCCGTGTTCATCATCGGCGAAGTGCTGAGGGCTGTAAGGAGATTAAGGAGTTAATGATAGCAACAATAGGATTTTTCGACGGAGTGCACATCGGGCATTGCCACCTTATAAGTATGCTGAAAAAGGTGGCGAGAGAGAGGGGCGTGAAATCATGCGTCATCACCTTCGACCGCCATCCACGTCAAGTGGTGCAACCAGAATGGTGTCCCGAGATGCTAACTACCCTCGACGAGAAAAAGCAACTGCTGGAAGCCACGGGCATAGACCGATGCGAGGTGCTGCACTTCGACCGCGAAATGGCAAATCAGTCGGCACGCGACTTCATGCTCCACACACTGAAGGAGCGACTGGGCGTGAGCATACTCGTGACGGGATATGACAACCGATTCGGGCATAACCGCTCAGAGGGATTTGACGACTACGTGAGATACGGCACGGAAATCGGTATCGAGGTGATAAGAGGTGATGAACTCACCGATGGCAGCAACAACGTGAGTTCGTCGTCGATAAGACGTATGCTGAAGGAAGGCCGAATAGAGGATGCCACAAGATGCTTGGGACACGAATACACAATTACAGGAACGGTGGTGGCAGGCGAGCACATCGGCAGGACAATAGGTTTTCCGACTGCAAACATACGTCCCAACGACAGCAACAAACTGATTCCAGCCAATGGAGTGTATGCAGTGGATGTGTGGAGTGACACAGGAGAAATCCTTCGAAGAAGGGCAATGCTGAACATCGGTACTCGACCGACCTTCGACGGAAAGGCAACCACCATCGAAGTGCACATCCCCGGATTCAAAGGCGACCTCTACGGCAAGACGCTCACCATAGCCTTCATCTCAAAAATAAGGGAAGAAAGATGTTTCGACTCTCCCGAGGCACTCGTGGAGCAGTTGAACAAGGATTTAAGAATTATAACTCAACAAGAACAATGAAAAAGACCTCTTTAGACGTAACCATCTATTTGGTGGTATTTTCAGCTATACAAATAATCGTTTCATTCGGAGCTGCATTAAGCAACATCTTCGGACTGAAAGCCGACGACTCGAAAGTGCTGGTGGCATTATCAGCCACGGCAAGTATCATCACATTAATCATCTTCCTATGGAGGAAATGGACCCCAATGGGCAAGACCTACATTCAATCGAAGCCATGGGCAACCCTAATATGGAGTGCTGTGGCAGCCTTGGGAGTGGTGATTCCGTCTGTGTGGCTACAGGAGCAGATGCCCGCATTGCCCGATGTAGCCGGTGAAACACTGACAAAGATTATCTCCACCCCTGGGGGATATTTCGTGATAGCACTGTTGGCTCCAGTGGTGGAGGAAGTGGTGTTCAGGGGAGCAATCCTGAGAGCACTCCTCTCGTCGA
>CALZYS010000064.1 GCA_945830345.1 uncultured Prevotella sp. | reverse complement strand
CGAACTCGCAGAAGTCCTCGAACAATGAGTTGTCGAAGGCAGGACCCTGACCCTTGGCGTTGGTAGTGTAAGGAGTAGAAGGAATAGAAGCTGAATAGATTGACGAGCAACCTGTAGCGTTGGCGATAATCTCACGGTCACCGAAGAGCTGAGATATCAGCTTGACATAAGGAGTCTCACCGCAACCAGAGCAAGCGCCTGAGAACTCGAACAGAGGCTGTGCGAACTGAGAGTTCTTGACGTTCATCTTGATGTCAACGAGATCCTGCTTGCTGGTAACCTTCTTGGTGAGGTAGGTCCAGTTGGCTGCTTCCTTCTGCATGTCAGCGTTGTCGGGATTGAACGGAACCATGGTGAGGGCCTTGCCGAGCTTAGGATTACCCGGGCAGACATCAGCACAGTTGCCGCAACCGAGACAGTCGAGAACAGATGGCTCGATAACGAAGTGCATGCCCTTCATGGCAGCAGGAGCCTTCATCTCAAGAGATGCACCCTCATAGCCACCAGCGAGTTCCTCGTCGGTCAGTACGAACGGACGGATAGCTGCGTGAGGACAAACGTAAGAACACTTGTTACACTGGATACAGTTGGCGGGGTTCCAAGCAGGAACGAATGCCTCTACACCACGCTTCTCATACTGGGCAGTACCGGTCATCCAAGTACCATCGACAGTGTCGTGCTTAACGAAGTCAGATACCTTCAGAAGGTCACCGGCCTGAGCGTTGATAGGACGAACGAGCTCCTTAACGAATGCGGGAGCGTCATCCTCCTTAACCTCATCATCGGGAAGGTTAGCCCACTCGGGATCTACAGCGAGAACCTTGTACTCACCACCGCGGTCAACGGCTGCATAGTTCATGTTGACAACGTCCTCACCCTTCTTGCCGTAAGACTTCACGATGAACTTCTTCATCTGCTCAATGGCAAGGTCAACGGGGATAACCTCGGAGATGCGGAAGAATGCCGACTGGAGGATGGTGTTGGTGCGGTTGCCCAGACCAATCTCCTGTGCAATCTTGGTGGCATTGATATAATAAACCTTGATGTTCTTCTGGGCGAACACGCGCTTCACCTTGTTAGGAATGAAGTTGATGAGCTCCTCACCGTCGAAGATGGTGTTCAAGAGGAACGAACCGTTCTGACGGATACCACGTGTCACATCATACATGTGCAGGTAAGCCTGAACATGGCATGCCACGAAGTTAGGTGTGGTAATCTGATATGTAGAGCGGATAGGCTCGTCGCCGAAACGGAGGTGAGAGCAAGTGAAACCACCCGACTTCTTAGAGTCGTAAGAGAAGTAAGCCTGGCAGTGCTTGTCGGTGTTCTCACCGATAATCTTAACAGAGTTCTTGTTGGCACCAACAGTACCGTCGGCACCCAGACCGAAGAACTTGCACTCCTGGATTGACTGTCCACCGAGAGCCATCTCCTCAACCTCAGGCAGAGAGGTGAATGTAACGTCGTCAACGATACCAACAGTGAAGTGGTTCTTTGGCTCGGGCAACTCAAGGTTGTTGAATACAGAGATAATCTTGGCAGGAGTAACGTCGGAAGAACCAAGACCGTAGCGACCGCCAACGATGAGAGGACGGTTCTCCACGTCGTAGAATGCGCTCTTCACGTCGAGATACAGAGGCTCACCCTCAGCTCCCGGCTCCTTTGTACGGTCGAGCACAGCAATGCGCTTGCAGCTCTTTGGTACGGCAGCGATGAGGTGCTTTACAGAGAAAGGACGATAGAGGTGAACGCTGATCATACCAACCTTCTTGCCCTCCTTGAGCAGGTGGTCGATAGCCTCGCGGGCAGCCTCGGTGGCAGAACCCATGAGGATGATAACGTTCTCGGCATCCTCAGCTCCATAGTAGTTGAAGAGGTGATACTCACGACCGGTGATCTCAGAGATCTTGCCGAGGTAGTACTCTACTACTTCAGGTACCTTGTCGTAGTACTGGTTGCAAGCCTCACGGTGTGTGAAGAATGTCTCGGGGTTCTCGGCAGTACCGCGTGTAACAGGACGCTCAGGAGAAAGAGCACGGTCGCGGAATGCCTTGATGTCGGCAGGGTCAACTAATGGACGGATATCCTCCTGGTCCATAACCTCAATCTTGTGATACTCGTGAGAGGTGCGGAATCCGTCGAAGAAGTTAACGAAGGGCACCCAAGTCTTCAGAGTAGCGAGGTGAGGCACGGCTGTAAGGTCCATAACCTCCTGCACTGAACCAGAGCAGAACATTGCAAAACCTGTCTGGCGGCAAGCCATAACGTCCATGTGGTCACCGAAGATACAGAGAGAGTGAGAAGCCAATGTACGTGCCGACACGTCGAACACGCAAGGCAGCAGCTCACCTGCAATCTTGTACATGTTAGGAATCATCAGCAGCAGACCCTGGGATGCTGTGAAGGTGGTGGTGAGAGCACCAGCCTGCAGCGAACCGTGAACGGCACCGGCGGCACCGCCTTCCGACTGCATTTCCTGTACACTGACTGTCTGTCCCCAGAGGTTCTTTCTGGTGCGGGCAGACCACTCGTCAACATGCTCCGCCATTGGAGATGACGGTGTGATAGGATAGATGGCAGCTACTTCTGAGAACATATAGCTCACGTGAGCAGCAGCCTCATTACCATCACAAGTGATAAATTTCTTTTCTTTAGCCATTTTATTATAGATAAATTAAATGATTAATATCCTAATGTTATTCTTTAATTCTTAATTTTTAATTTTTAATTCTTAATTCTTAATAAAGGAACCCTAACAGCCACAAGGGTATCTGATTGTCCCTTCCCACCTCGGTGTTGAACCGTGCGTAGATAGTGTCCTGCCGGAATTTTTTCTTTTCCACGTCAAGGGCGTTGCATATTTTGAATTTCAGCTTATCGTCAACGATATAGAAATCGTCCTTCGCACCCTTGTTAACCTTGTGGTCTTTCCACATCGTGTTGACGAAGAATGTCTCCATTACGTCCTGTTTCTTCACAGCTATGGGATAGATGGCATACATCAGGTTGGAGTTGTGCATCATCACCTTCGACGGTTTCTTGGGAAAAGCGCAGTCCTTGGGGTATATCATATTGATAAGTCGTGCGTCCGCAAGATATTTGATGTAGTTCATCACCGTGGCTCGGCTTGTCTCTATCTCCTGCGCCAGCCAACTGACGTTGGGAGCCTTGTTGCCTTCTAAGGCGAGCAGGTAGAAGAGTTTTTTTATCTTTGTAAGATATTTCAGTTCGATTTGTTTTATTAGCAGTATATCCACCTCCGTCACCATGTTCATTGTCTTGAGCAGGTTCTCCGAGTAGTTGCGTTGTTCCTGAAAGAACGGATAGAATCCGTGGTGAAGATAGTCTTGAAAGTAGGACTGTGGCGACACGTTGGGCAGTATGTCCTTCACTATGCGCTCATGGTCGCTTAGGATTTCGTCGAGGGTGTATGCCCTGAATTGATTTCCTGTCTTGAGGTTGAGGAACTCGCGGAACGAGAATCCTCTGAGGTTGTAGCTCTTGACGATACCATTGAGCTCGGGGTTTTCCTCTTTCAGTCGCATCACACTTGATCCTGTGAACACTATCTTGAGGTTGGGGTAGAGGTCGTGGCATTTTCTCAGTTCCGGGCTCCATTCCGGGTGTTTGAACACCTGGTCGATTAGCAGCACCCTGCCACCCTCATGATAGAACTCTCCTGCAAAGTCGGCAATGCCTCGTCCCTGGAAATAGAAGTTGTTCATGTTCACATAAAGGCATTTGCGGTCATTGACGTCAAAATGCTCCTTGGCATACTGTAGCAGGAACGTGGTCTTGCCTATGCCTCGGGTGCCCTTGATGCCGATGAGGCGGTCATTCCAATTGATTTCGTCCATCAGTGTCCTGCGGACTGCGGCATTGGTATGCTCCACCAAATAGGTATGTGTTCTGAAGAATTCTTCCATTTTTATCCTTACATCCCTTATTTTGGGTACAAAGTTAATAATAAATTTGGAAATTGCAAACTCTATATGGCAAAATATCAAAAAAAAATTGTAATTTTGTGCCCGAAATGGATATTTTGCCACTTTTTGTGGTGTTTTGGTGATTCTATTAATATAATAAAGCGTATATTTATGTGCAAGACATTACATATTTTCAATCCCGGTCACGACCTTGCGTTGGCTGCCGACATTGATAATTTCACACCCCCGCATGCAGCGCGTGCCCTGCGTGCCTCGCTCGACTATCTGCCCGCCTTGTGGGCCAAGGATGGCGACGCGGTGCTTGTTGACGATATTGCCCATGCCCGACGTGCCTTCACGAGAGTGTCCCAGCAGGTGGCCAAATACCGTTCGTGGCATGAGGCTGAGGTGGAGTTTGTTGAGGAGTCTGATCTACTTCATATTTCTATAGACAAAATTGAGCCATGGGGCTGGGACAGGTCGTTGGTTTATTCCCTCCGTCGCCGTGGTGTGGATGACGGTTTGTTGCCCGATGCCGCTGAGCTTTGCCGTGTGCGTGACGAGTCTCACCGCCGCACCGCCATGCAATTGCTCTCCCGTGTAGGTATTTCCGAGGCTTTCGAGTGCTCTTCGCTCAATGAGATCCATAACATTATATATAAATATAATAAGGTGGTGGCAAAGGCTCCATGGAGCAGCAGTGGCAGGGGCATACGTTTTCTTGGCGACACGCCTGACGAGCACACCACGGGGTGGCTGCGCAACACGCTTGCCCAACAGGGCAGTGTGATGGTGGAGCCATTATATAATAAGGTGTTGGACTTCGGCATGGAATTCTGTCGCCATCATGATGGGACTGTGGATTATTTGGGCTTATCGCTATTCCAAACAGTTAATGGAGCCTATACTGGCAATATACTTGCTACAGAGGTAGTTAAGCGTGAGATACTGTCGCATTACTTTAGTCTCGACACACTTGATGCCTTCTCATCCGCAGCCTGTGCTTATCTTGGCAATAGGCTGACGTATGCAGGTCCCTTCGGCATCGACATGATGGCATTGGAGGGAGGTCGATTGGCACTTGCCGAGATCAATCTCCGCCGCACCATGGGGCATGTAGCTCTTGCCATATCACCGCTCGACGACGACATTCGCCGTGTCATGCACATCCAGGCAGGCAACATCTGCAAACTGTCCATTCACACTCCGCAGAGGTTGCAGTAGGGGCAGTGCTTGCATGCCATCTCATCGTCAGTACACATGAAGGGCAGTGCGGGATTGAATATCTCGGCTATCATCTCGTGCACTTTTTCCGTAAACTCCTGACGGTATTTCGCCACGTCGGTCACTTTCTCCTTCTCGTATTCTATGGTCGGGTCGAAGTCCTCTCCGGCGGAGTTTTGTATGTAGAGTAGGGCAGGCGACACCTCCAGTCGGTCGGGATTGTGTCTGGGCGACTCATCCACAAGCAACGAATAGATGAACGCCTGCAGTATATATCCCTCGTTCTTTTTGTTTTGCTTGCCCGTCTTGTAGTCGATGACGCGTATTCTCCTCTTGCCGTCTGCACACGTCACGCAGTCCATCCTGTCGATACGTCCTCCGATGGTGGTTGACAGTTGTCCCTCGGCAGTCTTCACGTTGATGTTTTTAATTACAATGTCCTCAAGTCCGAGGATGGTGAATGGTGCAAGTCGGATGTCGATTTGTATCAGTTGTTTGATATATGTGATTATCACGCTTGCATTGATGAGCTGAATACCGTTCACGGGGTGCATGATGTCGTTCACCACGCCCTTGATATAACTGTCGTCGCTCAGCAGTTTGCGCAAGGTCTGCGCCTGTATCGTCGGTCCGAATGCCCCGATGATACGCTCGTATATCTTCTGCGAGGCATCATGGAATATGTTTCCGAATGTAGGTGCGTCCACCGTACCGTCATCCGTGTCGTCATCCGGTTCGATTATCTCCGCCACATAGCGATAGTAGAATCTCTTCGGGCATTTCATGTATATGTTGAGTGCACTTGGTGTGAACATCGGTGTTGTTCGACTTGGGTTGAGTCGCGTGTCAAAGCGGTTGTGCAGTCGTCTCATCACCTCGTCGGTCTTCACCTCGTCTTGGCATGTCATTGTGTTTGCCGACTGCGGCAGCGACAGGTTTTCCCTTGCTATTGTCTTACCGCTTTCCACTAACATCTGAAGCATGAATCGGCTCATCTCTCCCGTGGATGTCACGTCGGCTGCATTGTTATATACCAATGTGATGTCCTCAGCCCTTTGCATAAGCCGGTAGAAGTAGTAGGCATATATCGACACCTTGTTGTCGATGGTGGTCAGTCCGTGAGCCTTGCGCACGTTGTATGGGATGAACGACGTGTCGTTCACTCCCTTTGGCATGTTGCCCTCGTTGCATGATAATACGAGCAGGTGCTTGAAGTCGATGTTGCGTGTTTCGAGCACGCCCATAAACTGCACTCCCACAACCGGTTCGCCGTGGAAGGGGATGCTTGTTGTGCGCACAATCTCCCCGTATAGTCGCATCATTGTGCGTCGGTCAACGGCGAGGTCGCCGTTTCTCACTAATTCGGATAATCTGTTTACCACGGTATATGTGCGGAAGAGGGCTTCGGCTGTGAAGGGGGATAATTTTTCCGGAGAATCCGGATTATTAGGACAATTTGGATTGTCCGCAGTGGCAGATTGCCCCTGCGCCATTTGTTTCAGCGCGGCAATTGCCCATTCCAAGAGTTGCTCGTTTGTATAGTCCTCGGTATGCTGGGCCGCAATGTCTTCCAAGAGCGAGGCGAAATGGGTGTGCTGCAGCGGATAGCCTGTGGTCACGTTGATGTCTTTCGCATCCTTTGGTATGGAGTGGATGACGCTCTCTAACAGTCCCTCGTCGCACATCACCACTGCCGTTTTTCTGCCGTCGGCAATGCGCTCTCCCTTATTCAGCCATTGGTTTACGTATCTCGCCTGCACATCCTCTGTCGTAGCCGAGGCGAAGGTGATGCTTTTCGGTTTGCTGAAGTTGCGATAGATATCGCCGTTGTCGGTGTCGAGTTCGTTGGCGAAGTAGGGCAGATATTGCCTGATGTAGTGTCCTGCCTCGGTATGAATGTAGTAGTCGTCGAAGTCCCAGTAGAATTTCGCCTTGCCTTCCTTTTGCAGTCTTGAGAAGAGTTGCTGCTCCACTCTCTGCAGCACGTTGAATCCCACGAAGATATATCTGTCGAAGTCGAAGTTGATGCTCTCGTCATCCACCACCTTGCGGTATAGTGCCCCCTCATAGGCAATGCCCTGAGCGCTCAGTCGCTCGTTATACAGGCGGTAGATGTCGTGGAATCGGCTCCATATTTTCATAAACCGCTGTTTGAGTTCGGTGGTCTTGTCCTCACTGAAGTTACTGAAGAACTGCTTCAGTGTCTCCACCTGTTCTTTCGACAGATACGACACGTCGTCGAGTTCGTGCAGGTCGCGCAGGTTGCAGAACACCTTCGACGCGTCGGCCATGTTCTTGTCGATGTCGTCGAAATCGGCAAGCATCACCTGTCCCCAACCGTAGAAATGGTCGAGGCTTTCGTCGCTTTCCGTCACTTCGATATATGTTTTGTAGAGGTCGCATATCAACTTTATCGAATCACCCGTAACTAATTGTGAATGACGGCGGAATAATTCGCTGATGGTGATATACGACGGGCTCCATATCGGTTTGCCTGCCAATCTCACGAGATGCTCGTTGAGAAATAGTGCGGCACGCTTGTTGGGAAATACCACTGCGGTGTGCGAGAGGTTGGTGCCGTATTTGTTGATGATGTCCTCTGCCACATATTCAAGGAATGTCTTCATAATTCTTTAACTCCTTTAACTATTTTAACTCCTTTAACTTCCTAAACATCCTTAACTTCCTCAATCTTGTTAGAATAGACATACCACAGGTAGCCCTTCACATTGTCATGTCCCATCTCGGTGAGCAGTTGCATGTAGCCCCTCACCTGGTCGTGATAAGAGTCGCGTGGGCTACCAAACTTGAAGTCAATCACGGTGGTGCCTTCTTCGTTCTGTATTACACGGTCGGGCCGTTGCTCCTCCACCTTCCCAGTCGTGGGATTCACGTATAGTATGGTGCACTCGTTGAAGAGTCGGTTGTCCTTGTCAAACCATTCAGCCACCCTGGGGTGGGTGAGTCGCTTGCGCAGCATGTTCACTATGCGCTCCTTGCTGAATGTCTCGTCGTAGAGCATTCCGTCCTGTTCGAGTTGCAGCAGTGCCCCGTCCACATCCTCCGACGAGCGTATTGTCGAGAACACGTTGTGGAGTATGCATCCCAGTTTCAGGTAGCCGTTGCTCTCCTCGTCGTCCTCGTCGGATATGAAGTCGTGACTCTTGTTGCTCTGTCTGAACTCCACTTTGGAGTCACACACCTCCACCTTCACCTTCACGGGCTTCGACGGTTGCTGGAGCACGTTCTCCGATTTATCTTCTTCCTTGGGCTTGCCGATATACCTCTTTCCGAATCTGAAGGTGAGCACAGCGTTCTTGTCGCCATCGCCCTCCAGTTGAGCCCCGTCGAGGTTGGCAGCCACTCGGGGCAATGTCTCTTCTATCAGGTTTGCCCTTCGCGCTGCCGATTGGTCTCTATTGCTGATCACATACAGGTTGTTCACCGCCCTCGTGAATGCCACATAGAGCAGGTTGAGGTTATCCACCACGTTCTGGCTTTTCTCCAGGTTGTAGTCGTCGGCATAGATGGTGTTTTGCAGTTCCTGTTTGTAATCCACTGCGAGGAACGGCAGCCTGTCGAACGGCTCCACCTTTGGGCTGCACCACAGTTGGTTGCCGCCAATCTCGTTGGGCCAGTCGCAGAAGGGGATGATGACATTGTCAAACTCCAGTCCTTTGCTTTTGTGGATTGAGATGATGCGTATGCCGTCCTGCTCTCCCACGCTGATGGTCTTTCTCGATATAGATGCGTTCCATTCGTCGATTAGTCCGTCTATCTTTCCCGTGCTGCCCGACATATAGTCGGCAAGATGGTCGTAGAATGTGCATATATATGCCGCCTCGCCTTCCATCTCTTGCAGTCGGAAGATGCGGTAGATGGTCTCCACCAGTTCGAATAGCGGCATGTCTTTCAATGTGTCCATTTTGTCTGTGTATTCCTCGGGCAGGAATGCTGCGAGCTGTTTGCCTGTCAGCAGCAGGTCGTTGTCGGTGAGTCCAGGCGCTGCCACTCCCTTTTGGTATAGCTTGACGAGTGTTGCCATGGTGAGCATGTCGTCGGGGTGGGTGAGCAGGTGGAGGGCGTTGACAATGATTCTCACTGCCACCGATGCGCTGAGCAGGAATGCCTCGTCGCTGATGATGTGGAAGTCAGGACGCTCGTTGGCAAAATGGCTTGCGATGGTCTTTATGTCGTCGTTGCGTCTGACGAGTATGGCAATGCCGCTCAATGGCACTCCGTCGCTCACGAGACTGTCGATATATCCCTCGATGGCTGCAAACATGTCGTCATCGTCACAGTCCTTTGGCAGCATTTCCACTATCACCTCGCCGTTGCCTGTGTTCTTCTGCTTGAATTTTTGTTCCACGTCGGCATATGCCATGGCGAGTTGCTTCGACATGGGTGCACAGTATTCCTCCACCTTCTTGCACTCAATGTCGGCAGCCTCGATGAAGAAGTGGTTGTTGAATACCACCACGTTGCCCTGCGATCGGTAGTTGGTGTCGAGGGTGGTGATGTCGATGGTCTCCTCGGGATTGGGAAATTCGTCTGTGATGTTGTTCAGCAGTCGCCAGTCGCCCGAGCGCCATCGGTAGATGCTCTGCTTCACGTCGCCCACAATCAGGTTGGATGATGCCCCGTGGCTCATGCACTCGTTGAGCAGCACCTTGAAGTTGGCCCATTGCACCGTACTCGTGTCCTGGAATTCGTCGATCATGATATGCTCGAGTATAGCCCCTATTTTCTCGAAGATGAAAGGCGAGTCGGATTCCTTCACCAATGAGTGCAGCAGTTGTTGAGTGTCGCTCAGTAGGAATCGTCCTGCCTCGTCGTTCAGTTGTCTCACCTTGCGTTCTATGCTGCCCAAGAGTCGCAGTTCGTTGAGATGTCTGAGTGTGGTGATAGCCGAGCAGTAGGTGTTGTAGTTGTGAGCGAATTCCTTCATTCCGTATTCGAGTATAGGCATCAGTTCGCTGTTCACCAGACTGATGATGGCATTGCGGTTGGGATTGCTCTTCGCCACCCATTTGTCTGCGTCGAGAGCCGCTTTCTCCACGTTTTTTCCGATAGCCTTGTCCAACGCTTTCATGTCGCGCAGTTTGATAAAGAATCCGCAGACACCGCTTGCCCCGTTTGAGAAGTCTTTCACGTCGAGCCCGTTGGCTTTGAGGATATCGAAGAACGATGCAGCCACACTTTGGAAGAACGACTTTGCCTTGTCGGCCTCTGCCTTGATGTCCGTGATATACTGGCGAAAGAAGTCGGGGTCGGCAGTCACCTCTGCCAATCTCTTGCTCTCGGTCTTGTAGAAATCCCTGAAGATGGTGCGTCCGAATGTTTTCAGCGGTGTTATCACGTTCCATCCCTTGTCGTCCTTGATATTGTCGTTGATATAGTCGAGTATCCACTTCATGAGGTCGTCGTCCATGCGCAGCGACGCTATCAGCTCATCCACTGCCAGGTCCTCCACCTCATAGTCGTTGAGTTCTATCTTGAGGTTGGCAGTGAGGTCGAGCTCACGGGCGAGGTTGCGCAGCACCCGTTGGAAAAAAGAGTCGATGGTTTCCACGCTGAAGTTGCTGTAGTGGTGCAGCAGCAGGTTGAGTGCGGTGGCAGCCCTGCGTCTCACCTCCTTTGGCTCCAGTGGCAGTGTCCTGCACACAGCCTTGAGATAGTCGTCAGAGTCGTCCAGGCCCTTGGCTATGCCGTAGAGCTGGCTCAGTATTCGCATTTTCATTTCCTCGGTGGCTTTGTTGGTGAATGTCACTGCGAGGATATTGCGATAGCACTGCGGATTGTCAATCAGCAGTTTGATGTATTCGGTGGCAAGGGTGAATGTCTTTCCGCTTCCCGCGCTTGCCTTATATACAGTCAATGCCCTCATATCTTTAATCTAACTATTTTAATTTCCTCGAAAGGAACTTTAATTTTTTAATCTTTTAATTTCATCGAATTCTGTGAATTCGATGACCTACCATTTTCTGAACAGTTCTAATGTGAATTTACATCCTATTTCCTGGAAGTTCAGTTTGAGCAACGACCCGAAGAATCCCAATGAGAAGTATCTCGACTTGAATCCGTAGCCCAACTCGGTGTAGGGTCTTGTGTTGTCGAGCAGCAGGAGTCCCGCATAGACACGTTCCGACTCCAGGTATTTGCCCAACTTGGGAATGAATGCGAGACACATTAGCGGCGACTCAAACGAGGCGTTAGCCCTGTAGTAAGTTCTCGATGTGTTATACCAGTCGCTTTTCACGAGCTGAAATTCTCCCGACCAGTTGTCTTCCCATCCGTCGGGCAGGTAGTTCTCGTGGAAGTTGGTAAAGTCGATGAAATAGTTCATCCTGCGATTGCTGTAGAATCCGTAACCAGTGCGCAGGCTCAGTGTGCGCAGCGATTGCAGACGCTTGGTGTATGAAGCGTCAAACTCCCACTTCTCGTATTCCATGTTCGATTTCATCACGTTCTTTATGCCTCGCTCATAGTTTGCCGACAGGGTGGGCCATTGGGGTGATGGGGTATAGCTCAGTCTTAACGACGGTGCAAAACTGTTGTATCTCGTCTCCTTGCCTTCAGCCCTGACGGCTTCGATGTTCACAGCAGTTCGGCGGTGATACAATAGCGACGGAGTCAGTTCCACCTTTCCTATGCGGTAGTTAAATGACAGTCGAGTGTTGAAGTCGTTGAAGTAGTCAGGCAGTAGAAAGTTGGATATTCTGTTGCCGTTGGCCACGTCGCTCTCTATCCATCCGTTGTGCTTGTCGCTGAAGGTGTATCTGAGTGGAGTGTGGAAGAAGAATTGCTTGATCTTGAAGTTGTATCCGAATCGCGGTGTAAACGAGATGTTCTTCGACTCGCTGATGTTCAGCGCACATCCAATCTTCATGTGATACGAAAATCCCCTTCGTCCGCTGTAGCTCATGTAGAGTGGGTTGATCAGTGGCGACAGTTTCACCGATGCCTTGTCCGATCCGGTCGAATGGCTGCTGAACATGTGGTAGCCTATCACGTCCCATGTGCTTTCCTTTCTTTTGGTAGAGGGTATGCTGTCGGTGTTTCCGAAGAATTGGTCATACAGTCCTCTCTGATTGGCAGTCAGTTCCATAGGCCTTAGGTAGTTCATTGCCCTGCGCTTGTCGGTGATGCTGTCGGGTATTGTCCTCGAGCAATTGAACACGGCGATGTAGGTTGTTCTGATGCGGTTGCCTGTAAACTTAAACAGGGTCCTTGCCGTTGAGCGTATGGGTATGATGGAGTTGTTCTGCGTGATGTCGCCCATCTCCAGGTCAATCGAGAAGTCCATCATTTCGTGTTCTCCAATAATCTTCGCGTTCACAATCCTTCCCGTCATGTTGTCCACGAGGGCGAATCCCTTCACCAACTGTGTGCTTCGCGCCCTTGGTATGTAGGTCACGATACTGTATTTGTTGCTCACCGGAGTCACTCTGAGAAAGTAGTAGAGCTTGTTCTGCCTGTTGAACGGCGACAGTAGTGTGCCCTCAAGCAGGTCGATGCCGTATATGTCGGGCACAAGATACTGCGTCATTGTCGGCAGTATGTTGCTGGAGTGGGGCACGGTGGTCAGTTGCAGGTCCTTCTGTATGT
>CALZYS010000063.1 GCA_945830345.1 uncultured Prevotella sp. | reverse complement strand
GAATGATGGAAGCTTGTGCCGGCAAGGTTAAGGCTTGGGATGTTGTTAATGAGGCTATCTCAGGTGGCACCCCCGACAGCGAGGGCGTGTTTGCACTCCAGCACTCAGAGGGCTACAAGCCTGGTGGCACTTGGGATGTAGGTGGCGATGCCTTCTATTGGCAGGACTACCTTGGCGACCTTGACTATGTTCGCACTGCTGTGGCAAGCGCCCGCAAGCACTTCGAGGCTAATGGTGGAACACCGAGCGACCTGAAGCTTTTCGTCAACGACTATAACCTCGAAAGTGATTGGGACAACAATGACAAGCTCAAGAGCCTTATTGCATGGATAAAGCGTTGGGAAGCCGACGGTGTTACAAAGATCGACGGTATCGGTACTCAGATGCACATCAATTGCTTTGAGAACGACACTATCCTGAATAACATCAAGAAACATATCACTCAGATGTTTGAGCTTATGGCTGCTTCTGGCAAACTCGTGAGAGTAAGTGAGTTGGATATGGGTTACGTGCGCGGTTCCAACCGTTGGGGGGCGTCATCCAAGACCGATGAATTGACCGAGGCCGAACACAAGAAGATGGCCGACTTCTATGAGTGGATTATCAAGGAATACTTCCGCATCATCCCTGCCGACCAGCAGTGGGGTATCTGCCAGTGGTGTGCCACCGACGCTCCTGCTAGTAGCGGTTGGCGTCCAGGTGAGCCTGTAGGTCTTTGGGATAGCAACTACTATCGCAAGCACACATATGCAGGTTTTGCCGATGGTCTTAGTGGAAAATAAACAGTTAGGTTTTTATTAATACTTAGTAAAGATTATTATCTTTAGGTATGAGCTGCGTCGTGAGACGTGGCTCTTACTGCTTAACTACATTTAGTATGAACTTAGGAAAAACAATATTCAATGCACTTTGGATAGTGTCGGGCTTTGTCTTTTGCGCTTGCTCTGACATGAGAGATACTGCAAGTCAGGTCAATGTCTTGCCTGGTATCTATCCCGACTATTGTGGGGTGACTGTTCCGTTGAACATTGCTCCGCTCAATTTCTGTATGGAGGATGAGGAATATACTTCAATGGAGGTACACGTGAAAGGCTCAGTAAAGGGAGAGATGGAAAGTGAGGGTGATTATGCCGACTTTGACATTGATGAGTGGCATAAATTGCTAAGTGACAATAGGGGAGGAAAACTATCTATTACGGTGAGTGCCGAGAAAGATGGGAAGTGGATGCGCTTCCTGCCATTTGACATTTATATCAGCAAAACACCAATAAAGGAGTGGGGAATAACATATCGACTGGTGGCTCCTGGATATGAGATTTATGGCAAACAGGGGATATTCCAGCGTTGCCTGTCTGATTTCACTGAGAGTGCAATATACATAACAACAGAAGTGGCGGGCACATGCGTTAACTGTCATACACCTAATGCCACTAATCCCGATGAATTCGTCATGCACATCCGAGGCGAGAAGGGCGCGACAATAATACGCCATAACGGCAAAGACGATTATATGAAATCTAAGAATGACTCATTAGGAGGACCAATGGTGTTCCCTAACTGGCATCCCACAGGCAAGTATATCGCTTTCAGTACTAATGAGACACAGCAGATATTCCATGTCACGGCTAAAAAGCGCATAGAGTATTTTGATACTAAGTCGGACATCTTTATTTATAACCCCCAAACCCATACTGCCATTGTTGACCCAAGATTGGCAACGGAGGATAATCTGGAGAATTGCCCAGTGTTCTCTCCTGATGGACACACTGTTTATTATATCACAGCCCCGTATCTTGATCCCAAGAAATACTATGATAAAAGCCGTTATAGTCTGTGCCGTATAGGATTTAATCCGGATAATGGATCATTCGGCGAGCAAGTGGATACGCTTGTGAGTGCCGCGAGGATTGGCAAGAGTATTTCTTGGCCACGACCGTCATACGACGGGCGCTACCTTATGTTCACAACGCTCGACTACGGTTATTTCTCGATATGGCATCCCGAAGCCGACCTGTGGTTGCTCGACTTGAAGACAGGAAAGTCGTGGCCTTTGAGTGATGCCAATAGCGATGACACCGACAGTTTTCATAATTGGAGCAAGAGCGGAGGATGGTTTCTCTTCACCAGTCGCCGTGAGGATGCGCTCTACACTCGCATATATTTTGCCATGGTGGATAGCAATGGCCGCTCAACCAAACCCTTCTTGCTGCCACAACGTAATCCTCGCGAAGACAATCTGCTAAGGATGTTCTCATACAACACTCCCGACTTTACCATCAAGAAGGTAGAGGTTAAGGATATGAGGAGGAATATCAACAGTAAACAACGAACGGAGTGGAAGGTTGAAAATTGAAAATTAAGAATTAAGAATTAAGTAATGATGAAGAGAGTAGATAATGCAAGGCTGATAGTCACGATAGGATTTATCGTGGCATTGTTCCTGTTCTGGCGATATGCCTATCCTTGCGCATTGGCTTATCACGAACAGATGCAGCTTTTTTTGTGGGATGTCGATTATATGACGGAGAGACTTTCCGAACCGGGAGGCTTTGCCCGTTATATAGCTGAGATGATAGTGCAGAATTATGTGAATATATCTCTTGGCGCACTTCTCCTTTCATTGCTTATGCTTGCTATACAACAGTTGGCGTGGATTATTCAGAAACGCTGTGGCGCTAAGGATAATATCCGCAATTATCTGCTGTCTTTTTTCCTTCTAATGGCAGTATGGGCCTTGATGGGTGACAAGGACGTGATGACCACCTTCACAGTTGCCCTTGCCTTGACTCTCGGAATGATGGCTCTCACTCCACGTAATCACAAGTGGGCAATCGTTTATTCATTGTTAATTGTGACGCTAGGCTATTGGTTGACAGGCCCATTGGCTATTGTTGGGGCAATATGTATCTCTTCTTATATAGTTATAAAAAGTGCTGATAGGCTTCGTCAAACTTTTCTGGCTGTCATTGTGACCTTAGTTGGAGTTCTTGAATTGATATTAAGTTGTTCCATGTTGCCTTATCCCGCAGTGAGGGTAGTGCGCGGTATAGACTATTATCGCGAGCCCGAAGTATGTTTCCCCCGCGATTGGTTTACATCCGATATATACCAGCAGTTGGATTATTCCATGCTTGTGCGTCAGCAGGAGTGGAGCGAGATAATCGCCAGCGCTTCCGACAAAATGCCGTCAGCACCGGCCAGCGTGGCAGCTGTAAGATTGGCACAATGGAAGAGACACATAATCAGCAATGAACAAATGACGGAGTTTGTGTCGATATACAGCAATCTCGATAACCCTACAAACCTCCTAATGAAAAGTGATCTGTATTATTATCTCGGAATGGTAAACGCCTCGCGCCGCTTTGCCTTCGAGTTTAAGCAGTTGATAGGCAACAACAACCAGAGTGGACGCATCATCCGAAGACTTGCCGAGGTGGAGCTCGTTAGCGGTCATCTTCGTCTTGCAAGGAAATATCTGTATCTTCTTCGAAAAACCACATATTATCGTGATTGGGCAGAAAAGACATTGCCTATGACATATAATCCCCGACTCATCGAGGCGCATCCCGTCTATGGCCCGTTCAGCCAGAGTTTCCCGGAAAGTGAGCCAGAGCAAAGCGAAGGGGCTAAAAGCGAGCATTAATACACATTTCCGCCAAAAAGTTTGGTTATGTCGCAAGAATGTTGTATCTTTACCGCAATTATTACAAATTAATTATGGAAATCAGTACGATAAGCAACTTGATGATTCTCATTTTCTGCCTTCAGGACAGCGACCTACTGCCCAACAAGTATGGCGAATCACCTAAGTATTGCTGATAAGCACTTATAACAGAAAAGTTAATTTTGTGTTAAAATAGCTCTTATTCCGCTACAAAATCATAAAAATGATAGTTCGTAGCGGAATAAGTTGATTTTTTGTATTGTATTTGTGCTTTTATTTGTATCTTTGCACAAATAATTAATATATCAATTGTCATGTGTGTAATAGTTGGAAGGAATAAAGAGAAGGCACAGTTGGAGCGAGCCATTAATAGCGACGCGGCTGAGTTTGTGGCGGTGTATGGAAGAAGGCGCGTGGGAAAAACATATCTTGTTAATGAGATGATACGCGACCATGTATTCTTTCGCCACACTGGATTGTCGCCTTATGACAGTCAACGTCGTGTCACACTGAAAGAGCAGCTTAAGAACTTCCATTTTTCTCTGTTAAGATATGGCATGGAGAATATATCGCAGCCAAAGTCTTGGATGGAGGCGTTTTTCATGCTTGAACAATTGCTTGAGCAAAGGAACAACGGCACTCGCCAGGTGGTGTTTATCGATGAACTCCCATGGATGGACTCTTCGCGTTCGGGCTTTCTCACTGCCCTTGAGGCATTTTGGAATGGATGGGGCAACGCCCATCGTGAATTGTGCCTAATAGTGTGCGGTTCTGCCACATCATGGATGCTCGACAACCTTATAAATAACAAGGGAGGACTGTATGGACGACTTACAAGTGAGATTTATCTGGCCCCATTCACACTTAGGGAATGTGAGGAGTTCTATCTTAGCCGCGGTATTAGGATGTCGAGATATAACATTGTTCAGGCATACATGATTATGGGAGGCATTCCATTTTATATGAATTGCTTTACTGCATCACTAAGCTTGGCTCAGAATATCGATGCATTGTTTTTTGACAGGAAAGCAAAACTCGGTGATGAGTTTAACCGACTATTCAATTCCATATTCGACAATGCGGATGCTTGCATGAAAATTGTGCGCACTCTCGGCACTCGCCATGGTGGTTATACCAGAGACGAGATAGCCCGACGAATAGGATGCAGTGCTAATGGTGACTTTACAAAAAATCTTAAGGCTCTCATTGCAAGTGACTTTATCTGTAAATATTTGCCTCTCGGCTACGGAAAGCGAGAGGAGCACTATAAGCTCATTGACCCCTTTTGTTGGTTTTGGCTGCATTTCAAGGAAAACAAGCAAATAAGTCAAACCGACTATTGGCAGCATCATCTTCAGGAATCAGAAATTTCAGCTTGGAGAGGTATAGCGTTTGAGGAACTGTGTTTCTGTCATGTTCGTCAGATTAAGCAGGCATTGCAGATTGCCGGAGTGTCGTCGGTAGAGTCGGCCTATGTCTCGCGTGGAGAAGATGGCGTAAGCAATGGAATGCAGATAGATTTGATTATCAACCGACAAGACGATGTGGTTAATGCTTGTGAGATGAAGTTTACTAAGGCTCCATTTACAGTATCCAATGCGTATGCACAAACAATAGAGCTTCGACGTGAAACTCTTGAGAAGCTCTTTCCACATAAGACAGTCCATGCAACTCTCGTCACTAATCTGCCGATGAGTCGCAACAGTTACAGTGATGTTTTCCAGTCGGAGGTAGTGCTCGACGATTTGTTCGGGTAGTAGATAAACTGTGCAGCCCTTCATCAAGGACTGCACAGCCAATAAAAACACTAACCTAAAGATTTCTTTCTTCAAAATTTAACATTTTTGGTTTCAATTCTATCTATTTCTTAGTTTATTTGTTATGATGTAACATTTCAGTTAGTATTTGATACAAATTCGTAGCGCAGTTTGACAATTTCGTCGTAACTTTGCAGCGTTATTAATACATTATTATTATTATTTACTAACTAAAATTTATACAATTATGAAGAAATTAATTACGCTTTTTGCAGCCGCTGTTATGGCTGTTGGTGCGAGTGCACAAGAAACAGGAACACCTATTGAATTAGGTGGTGGTTGGAATGCTGGTTTTGCCGGAGATGCCGATGTTTATGAATATGTAGTTGATAAACAGTGGGGTGCGGCAGAATTTGCTTGCAATGTTTCTTCTGCTGATTATACTAAGTTTATTTTAGAGTTTGAAGAACCTCTATCTTCGAATTTCCAAATAAATTATCTATGGAAAGCTTCTGCAGACGCAGAGGGAGATGCTACACCACAATACGGAGTAGCAGTTGGTGATGGTGAAAAAACTAAGTTTGAAATAACATTTAATCCTGAACATCCTTATATTACAGGAGTAGCAGTACAACATACAGACGCAGTAACTGCAACACTTAAAATAAAGAAACTTACTTTAGTTGCAGCTTCTGGTGACAATAAATTAATTGCGCCTTCTTTCACCTCTTGGGCAGGAACTGACAATACAATAATGTATAAAGGAACTGTTTCATTTAATGGCCAATGGCAGCAACTCGTACTTAAAGGTGTTACAGGGATGAAAGACATACAAATTAAAGTTGAGCTTGCAGAGGAAACTCCTAATGTTCAAATGTGTGTAGATTATGAGGATGACACTCATGAATGGCCTCAATTCACTGGTAAAGTTGCAACACTTACTACTAAACCTGGTGCTGTTATAAACAATTGTGGAATTCAATTTACAGCTAAAGACGCTTCTGCATCTGTTAAAGTTGTTGGTGCTTGGATTATCTCTGACCCAACTGGTGTACAGAAGGTAGAAGTTCTGAATGCTGCTAACGCAGAGTTCGTTAACGCTGCCGGCCAGAAGGTGGGCAAGAACTACAAGGGCTTGGTTATCAACAAGGCTACAGGTAAGAAGTATATTAATAAGTAACATATTTAGGTTAGTGTTTTTTATTTGCTATGCAGCTCCATAAAAGGGCTGCATAGTTTATATATATAATAAGGTGATAATTATTATGTCGATTTCTGTACATAATTATTGCTCGTTTATCACATTTTATGAGGGAATATCGCTGAAAATTTACACATTTCATGAGGGAATAACAAGGATTTTGTGCACAAAAACATAGGGAATAACAATAATTAACCATTGGTGATATATAATAAATATGATAAGATAAGCGATAGAGATCTGTATTAGGTAACATTTCAATAGGTATTTGATACAAATCTGCATGCGTATTAAAGGGAAAGTTTGTAATTTTGCAGTCAAAAACTTAAATCCTTTATATTATTAACAGCAATGAAACATCGTTTACTACTTTTATTGACGCTACTGTGCGGCGTGCTCTCAGGGGCGAATGCACAAGACAAAGCTGTATCGGAGTATATCTCCGTAAACGGAACACAAAGAAACATGCTCGTTTATGCACCGGCAGACTTGCCGGAGAATGCTCCGCTGCTCATCTCGCTTCACGGAATGAACCAGGATGCTGCTTATCAGCAAAAGCAGAGTGATTGGGAGTCGATTGCCAAGGAAGAGAAATTTGTCGTGGTATATCCCAATGGAATCGACCGTTCATGGGATATTGGTAATACATCTGTATCATCCAATAAGGATATGAAGTTTTTCACCGTGATTATTGACGAGATGGTGAAAAGATATAAGATAGACACTAAGAGGGTGTATCTTTCGGGATTCTCCATGGGCGGAATGATGACATACTTCTGCGCCAACTATATGGACGAGAAGTTTGCCGCCTTTGCTCCAGTAAGTGGCTATCTGATGTGGGGTGACCCTGTATGCAGTTCGCGCCCGATACCTATTATACATACGCATGGAAATGCTGATGACGTTGTGACCTACGATAATGTAAAGGCAAGAGTGTCGGCATGGGCAGCACATAACGATTGTAAGATGCCGCCTACTACAGTTACACCATGGCCAAAGAACAAACCAAATTCCAAGAGCTCTCGCACTACATGGGAAGCCGGGGAAGGCGGTGTAGAGGTGGTGCTTAACACCCTCGACGGCAAGGGACACTGGCACAGCAATGACCCCGCAGGTGTGATGACATCCGAGGAAATATGGGAATTTGTAAGCAAATATACTCTCACTGAGAAGATTGAGGAACCTGAAGGTATTAACCATGCGCTTAAGGTGACAACATCTGAGCCACAGGCAAATATTTGGGACTGGCAGATTCACTATAAGCTCGATGCCCCGTTGACAGCGGGCAAGAGCTACGTACTCAAGGCTCGTATCAAGGGTTCTGGCGACGGAACTCTCGCATTGTGGCCTATCGACACCGCTTCAGACAACAAGAACCAGTGGGGTGGCAGCAATGACGTGCAGTATGAGGCTGCATACGACTTCACTACTTCTTGGAAGACTTATACTTGGAATTTCTCTGCAAAATTTCCGCTCAACGAGTTTGACTTCGTGTTTGGACAGTATGGCGGAAGTATCTTCTTTGACGACGTTACATTGAAGGAAGTGGGAAGTGACAAGGAATTAGTTGTAAATGGTGACTTTGAAGGTGAACTGACCGCCAATTGGGAAAAAATATCGTGGCAGGGCGGAGTGAGCTTCAAGGTGGTTAGCACTTCGAATAAGGGCGACCTCCTGCAGGCAATCAAAGATGCCAAGGCCGCTCTTGAGGCTGCTGCCGACCTCACCCGTGAGGAAGCCGTGGCTGCCCGCAAGGCTCTTGAAGAGGCACTCGCAGCTGCCGAGGCATTCACTACTGAGAATGATGAGGAGTATTTGGTAGAGGCCGAAAAGCTTAAGAAGGCCACTGCCCAGTTGACACAATGGATTGGTGTGCCAGACAGTGCCGACCCCAATTTCCAGATTTATCTCTGCTTCGGACAGTCGAATATGGAGGGCAATGCCACTCCCGAGGATCAGGACTATGAGAATGTGCCCGAGAGATTCCAGATGATGGCTGCCGTCAACTTCAGCAATCCTAAGCGCGAGATTGGCAAGTGGTACACTGCCGTTCCGCCTCTCTGCCGCCAAGGCACTGGACTTACACCTGCCGACTATTTCGGACGCACCATGTGTGAGAACTTGCCCGAGGAGGTGAAGATTGGCGTGGTGCATGTGGCTATCGGCGGTACAAGTATCAAGGGCTTTATGGAAGAGCTGTGTGGAGATTACGTTGCCGGCGAAGCCGACTGGTTTAAGAATATTATGGCCAATTACGACAACAATCCGTTCCGTCGCCTGGTGGATATGGCAAAGAAAGCCCAGCAGTATGGTGTCATCAAGGGAATATTGATGCATCAGGGCGAAACCGATGGCGGTATGGGCAATTGGACCGAGAATGTGAAGAAGGTGTATGAGCGACTGCTCAGCGAACTGAATCTTTCGGCTGACAATGTTCCACTGCTTGCAGGTGAAACCGTACAAACCGAGGAAGGTGGACATTGTGGAGGATTCAACAGTGTTATCGCCACATTGCCCAATGTCATCCCTACAGCTCATGTTATCTCTTCAAAGGGATGTAAGCAGAAAGGCGACGGCTTGCATTTCACCGCCGAAGGCTATCGCATCATCGGAAAACGCTATGCCGAGAAGATGATTGAACTGCTCCGCATTCAGACGGGAGTGAATGGCGTCTATACCAATAAGATGACCGAAGGAAAGTGGTTTGACCTTGGCGGACGCAACGTGGGCAACGACTTCAAGGGGCTTATGATTGAGGGTGCCACAGGAAAGAAATACATAAAGAAATAGTTATTATTTAGGTTAGTAAATATTGTTTGTTGCAAAGCCTGTGCAGTTGTGTTAACTATGCTGCACAGGTTTTTTTGTTTTATTAAGTCATTGCGTCTGTCTATGGTACAAAACAGAAAGTATTTGAAACAAATACAATGATATTATTGGCGCTTTTGTCGTAACTTTGCAGCCGATAACTAATTAATAATTAATATTTAATTAAATGAAACGACGTATATTACTTTTCTGTGTGTACCTGATATGTACATTCATCGGAGTATCTGCCCAACCGCGACAGATGCAAAGAGTTGAAGACCCTACGGGTTACAAGGACACTTACAAGGACTACTTCACCATTGGTGTGGCCCTTAATATCCGTAATGTGGCATCTGCCGAGCAGATGGCCGTGGTGAAAAAGAACTTCAATAGCATTACTGCCGAGAATGCTATGAAGCCAGGCGAGATACATCCCAAAGAGGGTGTGTGGAACTTTGGTGGTGCCGACAGCATAGCCAACTGGTGCCGCCAGAATGGTGTGAAGATGCGTGGCCACTGCTTGGCATGGCATAGCCAGTTTGCCAACTGGATGTTCACCGACAAGAAAGGAAAGCCTGTCACCAAGGAAGTGTTCTATGAGCGTCTGCGCGACCATATCCACACCGTCGTCAACCGCTACAAGGATGTGGTGTATGCATGGGATGTGCTCAACGAGGCTATCTCAGATAATGACGCACGCAAGATGCCATGGATGAAAGAGGCACCAAGTCCTTATCGCAAGACCAAGATGATGGATCTCTGCGGCGAGGAGTTTATTGTCAAGGTGTTCCAGTTTGCACGCGAGGCCGACCCCAACGTTGAACTTTTCTACAACGATTATAATGCCTGCAAGCCAGGAAAGAGCGACCGTATATATAATATGGTGAAGAAGATGAAGGAAATGGGTGCGCCCATCGACGGTATTGGTATGCAGGGACACTACAACATCTACTATCCGAGTATGGAGGAATTCGAAGCCGCCATCGTGAAGTATTCAAAGATTGTTGACAAGATTCACATCACCGAACTCGACCTTCGCACCAACGAGGAGATGGGCGGACAGTTGCAGTTTAGCCTTGGCAAGGCTGGCGAGGTGCCGCAGTATATCAAGACTCTCCACGAGGCTCAGTATGCCAACCTCTTCCGTGTGCTCCGCAAGCACAAGGACGTGGTGAAGAACGTGACGTTCTGGAATCTGTCTGATGCCGACTCATGGATTGGTGTTAACAACTATCCTCTGCCATTCGACAAGGACGTGAAGCCAAAGAAGGTATATTATACTATCAAGAATTTCGACCCGAAGATGGATAATCAGGTGATTAAGGAGGATTTCCGTCCGTCGCCTCTCAACCAGCCCGGACAGCAGTATCCTATGGTCAACTCCCAGGGTTATGCGCGCTTCCGTGTGGTGGCTCCCGATGCCAAGTCGGTTATCGTGAGTCTCGGTCTTGGTGGCTCGGGCGGCACAGTGCTGCATAAGGACAAGGACGGAGTGTGGACAGGAACTACCGACGGACCGATGGATCCAGGTTTCCACTACTATCATCTCACCATCGACGGTGGAGTCGTAAATGATCCAGGTGCTAAGGACTATTATGGTTCAGTACGCTGGGAGAGCGGAATCGAGATTCCTGCTCCCGACCAGGACTTCTATGCATACAAGAACGTGCCCCACGGACAAGTGGTTGAGGTGAACTTCCCATCAAAGAACACTCCTGCCGACAATCCCCACTGGGTGGGCGAGGGCGGTCCAAGGGCATTCGTCTATCTGCCTCCCACGTATGACGGCAAGAAGAAGTTCCCCGTGCTCTATCTGCAGCATGGATGGGGAGAGGACGAGACAGCTTGGATGAACCAAGGTCGCGCCAACCTCATCATGGACAACATGATTGCCGAGGGCAAGTGCGAACCGTTTATCATCGTATGCACATATGGATTGACCAATACTTGCGTGTTCGGTCGCATTCATGAGTTTGACTGGACAGTCTTCCAGCGTGTGCTCGTTGAGGATCTTATCCCATATATCGACGCCAACTTTAAGACCAAGGCCGAGAAGCGCTATCGTGCAATGGCAGGCTTGTCGATGGGAGGTATGGAGACAAGACTCTGCACCCTGAAGTATCCCGATGTATTCGGTTCATGGGGCTTGCTTTCCGGCGGTACATATTCTCCCGAGGATTTATCCTCTATACAGGGGGCAGGTGCACCCTCATATATCTTCATAAGCTGCGGCTCCAAGGAGAATCCCGCTGGCGTGACAAAGGCTGCCGAGGCTCTCAAGGCTGCCGGATATAACGCTGAAAGCTACGTATCTGAAGGAACGGCTCACGAGTTCCTCACATGGCGTCGCTCACTGCGCGAAATGGCTCCAAAATTGTTTAAGAAATAATAACTTAAATGAAAACTTATCCCGCAGAAAAGCAGTCGAGATATGAACTTAACGCAGACGTGCCCCAAGGACAGGTGGCACGTCTGCGTTATAAGTCAAAGATATGAGTCATATGAAGTGGTGATGAGTGAACAGCTGTTGTGAGGATGAGTGAACAGCTGCCGAGGAACTGTCTGAACAGCTGCCGAGGAACTGTCTGAATAGCTGTTGAGATACTGTCTGAAGTTCCCTTGATTAATAATCCCGATAAGCTATCGTTATGTTCACCAAAGGCTTTGTACGTCCGTTCGAAAGCTTTGGACGGAGATTCAAAGGCTTTGTATCTCCGTCCGAAGCTTTTGTACGCAAGATATATTCATTAAAACTAATGATTCAGAGGCATCCGCACAGTTCTTTCTTCAGCAGCTTGAGTTACTTTATAATTCAAATCTACATAATCGGGCATGTATTTAACTTTGAATCAACGATAAAAGCCATGATGTAACATTTGCGAATGTATATGTAACAAAACACATCTTTTGTATCGGATAAAATGTGTATCTTTGCACACGAATCAATTCTATAAACGTAATACAAAGAAACATAATGAGAATTAGAAACCTATTTCTCGCCGTGGCGATGATGACCTGCGGCAGTATTGCGGCACAGCAGTGGCCGTATCAGAACACTAACCTTTCGGCTCACGAAAGAGCAGTTGACCTTACGTCTCGCCTTACCCTCAAGGAGAAGGCTGACCTGATGTGTGACGAATCGCCTGCCATTCCCCGACTTGGCATCAAGCCGTTCAGTTGGTGGAGCGAGGCTCTGCATGGACTTGCCAACCAAGCCAATGTCACTGTGTTCCCCGAACCCATCGGTATGGCGGCTTCGTTCAACGTGCCTCTTGTGGAGCGCGTATTTACCGTGGCTTCCGACGAGACACGAGCCAAGTGGAACGAACAGTATCAGAACGGTATCCCTACTACAAGATTCCACTGCCTATCGGTGTGGACTCCTAATGTCAACATATTCCGCGACCCTCGTTGGGGACGTGGACAGGAGACATACGGCGAAGACCCATATCTCACTTCGTTGATGGGACAGGCAGTGGTGCGTGG
>CALZYS010000062.1 GCA_945830345.1 uncultured Prevotella sp. | reverse complement strand
TAGTGCGGTCGAGCGGCTTCTGATAGTCGGGCTTCACCATCTCAAGATACCAACTTGAGAACTCGTCCCAGAAGAGGCGATAAACAGTCATAAGAGCATCCGAGATGCGATATTTCTTGAAGTGGTCGTCGAGTTCTACATTCACAGCCTTCAGTTTGGCGTCAAACCACTCCACAGCAATCCTGTTGGCCTCGGGCTGCTCCACATCCACGGTCTCCCATCCCTTTACAAGGCGGAAGGCGTTCCAAATCTTGTTATTGAAGTTGCGGCCCTGCTCACACAGACTCTCATCGAAGAGGATGTCATTGCCGGCAGGAGCAGAGAGCATCATACCCATGCGCACACCGTCGGCACCGAATTTCTCGATGAGTTCGATGGGGTCGGGCGAATTACCCAAACTCTTCGACATCTTCCTGCCCAGTTTGTCGCGCACGATACCTGTGAAATACACGTTCTTGAACGGGAACTTGCCCATATACTCCTCGCCAGCCATAATCATTCGTGCCACCCAGAAGAAGATGATATCGGGTGCAGTGACAAGGTCGCTGGTGGGGTAGTAGTAGTTGATCTCCTCATTGCCAGGATTATTGATACCGTCGAAGAGTGAGATAGGCCAGAGCCACGATGAGAACCATGTGTCGAGGGCATCGTCGTCCTGACGCAGGTCTTCAATCTTCAGTTCGGCATTGCCGCTCTGCTTGCGTGCCAGTTCGATTGCCTCCTCGGCTGTTTCTGCCACAACAAACTGCTCCTCGCCGTAGTAGTAGGCAGGAATACGGTGTCCCCACCACAGTTGGCGCGAGATACACCAGTCCTGGATATTCTCCAACCAGTTCTTGTATGTAGCCTTGTATTTTGCGGGATAGAAGTTCATCTCGCCGTTGACAACGGGTGGCAAGGCGATGTCGGCAAAGTGTTGCATCTTGAGGAACCACTGCAGCGACAGACGTGGTTCGATGGCAGTATCGGGGTTGCGCTCCGAATATCCCACCTTATTATTATAGTCCTCCACGCGCTCCATCAGTCCTGCCTCCTGCAAATCCTTTGCAATCTGACGACGGCAGTCAAAGCGGTCCATACCCACATATAGTGGCGACTCCGCCGAGATTGTTCCGTCGGCATTAAAGATGTCGATGGTGTCGAGATTATGTGTCTTGCCGAGCATGTAGTCGTTGGTGTCGTGGGCAGGAGTAACCTTCAGACATCCCGTTCCGAACTCGATATCCACATAGCGGTCCTCAATCACAGGGATTACACGTCCCACCAGAGGCACAATCACCTTCTTGCCCTTGAGCCATTGGTTCTTGGGGTCCTTGGGGTTGATACACATGGCAGTATCGCCCATGATAGTCTCAGGACGTGTGGTGGCAACCACTGCATAGTATCCCTTTTCGTCCTTGTGGATTACATTACCTTCGCCGGCATTCTCAATGTCGGTGCAGTCACATTCCTGTGCCACATAATATTTCAGATGGTAGAGTTTCGACTGTTCATCCTTATACACCACCTCCTCGTTGCTGAGTGCAGTCTGTGCCTTCGGGTCCCAGTTCACCATACGCAGTCCACGATAGATGAGTCCCTTGTTGTAGAGATCCACAAACACCTTGATGACGCTCTTCGAACGAGTCTCGTCCATTGTGAAGGCAGTGCGGTCCCAGTCGCATGATGCACCCAGTCGGCGCAATTGCTTGAGTATTATACCTCCATGCTCGTGAGTCCAGTCCCAAGCATGCTTGAGAAACTCGTCGCGCGAGAGGTCGTGCTTCTTTATTCCCTTTTCGGCAAGACGTTTCACCACCTTTGCCTCGGTGGCGATAGAGGCATGGTCGGTGCCAGGCACCCAACATGCGTTCTTGCCCTCCATGCGAGCACGGCGCACGAGGATGTCCTGAATGGTGTTGTTGAGCATGTGTCCCATGTGGAGCACACCGGTGACATTGGGCGGCGGAATCACGATTGTATAGGGTTCGCGACCGTCGGGTTTACTGCTGAACAATTTGTTGTCCAACCAGTACTGATACCACTTCGACTCCACTTCTTTTGGGTCGTATTTGCTTTGTAGTTCCATTATTTTTTATGTTAAATATTTAAATCCTATAAAAAAACGTGGCAAAATTACTAAAAATTCGCGGAAAATTATTACTTTTGCAGAAATTATTTATGTTTTGAATTAAAAAATGCATACAAAAGAGCAAAAAATGGCCGCTTTCGGCAGACTTTTGGACGTTCTCGACACACTAAGGGAGAATTGTCCGTGGGACAAGAAACAGACCAACGAGAGTCTGAGGGCCAATACGATTGAAGAGACATTCGAACTCGCCGACGCCCTCATGAAGGACGACACGGCGAATATCTGCAAGGAGTTGGGCGACGTGCTGCTACATGTCTGCTTCTATGCGAGGATTGGTGGCGAGAAAGGACAGTTTGACATCGCCGACGTGTGTGACAAACTGACCGACAAGCTCATCTTCCGCCATCCTCATGTGTATCATCCATCGCAGGTGGGCAAGGCTGAGCCCCGACCGCTGCCGTACGTGCCGGATGAAGCCACCGGCAACGAGGCTGACGGAATGCAGAACGCAAAGACCTCACAGCAGGTGATTGAGAACTGGGAGCAGATAAAGCTAAAGGAGAAGGACGGCAACAAGAGTGTGCTGTCGGGAGTGCCCGATGCACTGCCGTCGCTCATCAAGGCCTACCGCATACAGGACAAGGCACGCAATGTGGGCTTCGACTGGGAGGACAAGGGCGACGTGTGGGCAAAAGTGCGCGAGGAACTCGGCGAACTCGAAGAGGAATTGCGCCGGGGCGACAAGCAACGCTCGAAGGAGGAATTGGGTGATTTCCTCTTCAGTGTGATTAACGCCGCCCGACTGTATCACATCAATCCCGACACCGCATTAGAGATGACCAACAACAAGTTCATACGTCGTTTCAACTATATCGAGCAACACAGTATCAAGGCTGGTAAACCCTTGACAGAGATGACGTTGGAAGAAATGGATAAACTATGGCTTGAAGCTAAAAAGAATGAATAATAAAATTGTAAGTATTATGAGAAAATTAATGTTTCTGGCGCTTGGCGCCATCGTAGGTCTGTCATTCACAGCTTGTGGAAACAAACAGGCACCGGCTGTTGTGCAGAGTGATTCAACTGTTGTTGACAGTTCGAAAATCAAGGATGTCACAGTATATGGACTCTGCGGCGAGAATGCCGCCATGAACAGTCTGCAACTGCTGACCGACATGGGTGACACCCTCAACCTCAATATCGAGGAGGCAAGGGAGGACAACCAGGTGTTTGGCAACTATGCCCCCGGCGACCGTTTGGCAGTAGTGCTTTCGCCCGACCAAAAGAGGGTAAAGACCGTCATCAACGAGAGTGTGCTGATGGGCAACTGGCTGATGCCCAATCCTATCGACGGCAGTTCGGAGGTAGGCATACGAATCAAGGACGGAGGCATAGCCGAGAGTATAGAGCAGCCAACCATCATCTACAAGACATGGAAGATAATCGACGGCAAACTGGAGATTACACTCGTCAGGGAAGGCGGCGGTGATGAAGAGGAAACAAATTGGTACACCATCGACAAACTTGATGCCGACTCGCTGGTATATCATTTGGAAGACGAGGTGTTCGAATACGGCAGAGCCAAATAAAAGATGGACCCATTCAAGATATACATTTTGGGATGCGGCAGCGCACTCCCTACAATGAGGCATAACCCTTCGTCACAGATAGTCGAACTGCGCGGAAAGCAGTTTATGATTGACTGTGGCGAAGGCACCCAGTTGCAGTTGCGACGTTCGAAGATTAGGTTCACCAAGTTGGGGCATGTCTTCATCTCACATCTGCATGGCGACCACTGCTTCGGACTGCTCGGAATGATCTCGACATTCGGGATGTTGGGACGCACAGCCCCCCTGCATGTCTTTGCCCCAGGCGAATACGGCGAACTCTTTGCCAAGGAACTGGAGTTCTTCTGTGGGCGTGTAGAGTATGAGGTGGTGTTCCATCCCATCGACCCTTCGGCATCATGCGTGATATACGAGGACCGCAGCATGACGGTGAGCACAATTCCCCTCAACCACAAGATACCATGTTGCGGATTCCTGTTCGGCGAGAAACCAGGGCTGCCACATATACGACGTGACATGATTGACATGTACGGCATACCCACAAGTCAGATTAACAATATCAAGAACGGTCTCGACTGGATATCGCCCGAGGGGGATATTATTCCAGCCTCACGCCTGACCACTCCAGCCGACAAACCGAGGAGCTATGCCTATTGTAGCGACACGAGATACAATCCGGCGATTGCAGATATGGTGAAAGGCGTGAACACCCTCTACCACGAGGCGACCTATGCCGACATCGACCAGCCAAGGGCTGAGAAATACTACCATTCCACAGCAGCCGAGGCAGCCATGACAGCAAGGGATGCCGGGGTGGGGCAGTTGATCATCGGTCATTACTCGCAAAGATATACAAATGAGGATTTGTTGCTCGCGGAAGCCAAAAAAATATTCCCTAACACGGTATTGGCGACAGAAAATGCCCAATTCAACATTTTTTAATATAAATTATTTGGTAAAACATAATAAAATCACTATCTTTGCAGAAAAATTTAGCAATTTACGATGAAAAAAGGTATTTTTATGTCACTTATGGTAGCTATGACGCTATTCTTTGGGATGCCTGCCTTTGCAGATGTTCCAAGAGAAAGTGCGTATGAGCATCAGATGGTTGATGATGCCAAGGTGTCGATTAGCGTACAGAATTCAGTCATCGTAGTGAACGGAGCTGCAGGTTATGAGATGGAGGTAGTCTCGCTTACGGGCCGAAGGGTGATGAAGGTGAGAATAGAGAACAACTCCCAGCGCATTGAGCTTAATGTCATGAAAGGTTGCTATATCGTGAAAATTGAGAATCAGGCGAAGAAAGACCGCTTTGTTAGGAAAGTGACCATCCAATAGTGTGAAAAACATTCTTATCCTTTTTTGGGCGATAGTGGTTGGAGCAGCATGCGACAGCCTTATTTTGTCATGCAAGAGCGAGGTGGTTCCTGCTGAGATGATTCTGACCATCTCGGATTCTGACTCGGTGTATATCGACAGCTTTCTCGTGACGGGCAGGGAATTGCGTGCTGAGATTAACCGAATGTATCAAAATGACCATGACACAACGCCCACAGACAGAAACACCCGCCACTACTATCGCAACATGAATGAGTATTTGTGGATCAACCGACTGGGGGTGGATTCCTCGGCATACACTCTCTTAGGCTTTCTCGGTACGATAGAGCGAATGGGATTTTCGCCGAAGGCTTTTGGCGTTGATGCTATCCGAAGTGATTTAGCAAGGATGGGCAACCGCCGCTTCGATACCGACAGCAACACCATCTCCAAAGTGATGGCACGCACGGAATATCGTCTGACCAAGGCATATCTGAGATATGTGGCAGGTCAGAGATTCGGGTATGTCAGTCCGTATGTGGCATTCAACCGTCTCGACCTTATTGACACGGCTCCTGCCCGTCGTCATCTCGGATACCGACGCCTCTACGACGCCAACACCCTGCGTCCGGATTCGGCGTTCATTATAGATGCTCTCACAAAGGTGAAGGAACGCGACATCGACACCTTTCTCATCAATAGTCGTCCGCAGTCTAAGGAGTATGACGAACTGGAGGCTATGCTGGCGGAGACCACCGACAGAGAGCGTCGGCGACTCATAATATGCAATATGGAACGCCTGAGATGGCATGCCCCTGACTTGCCCGTGAGCGAGGACGGCAGGAGTGTGGTGGTCAACATACCGTCTTATCATCTCTATGCCTATTGCCCCGACTCAATCGTGACCATGAAAGTGGGATGTGGCACCCTCCACACCAAGACTCCATTGCTCAACAGCAAGATAGAGCGCGTGGATTTCAATCCGCAATGGCATATACCGATGAGTATCATCCGCAATGACGTGGCAAGGCATGCAGGCGACCGCGAGTGGTTTGACCGCCACAACTACTATATCGCCGACCGAAGCACGGGCGAAATCCTTGACCCCGAATATGTGAGCTCAAGCATGCTGCTCAGCGGGCATTATCGAGTGTCGCAAAGGGGAGGAGAGGGCAATTCGCTCGGCAAGTTGGTGTTCAGGTTTCCCAATAATTTCTCGGTTTATCTGCACGACACGTCATCCCAGTCGTTTTTCTCGCGCTCCAACCGTAGCGTTTCGCATGGCTGCATAAGAGTGCAACGCCCATTCGACCTTGCGAGGTTTTTGGTGGGGGATGTGGCTGACAAATGGCAGGCTGACACCACCAACACCACACGCTCGCGCAACGTGAATCCTCGCGTACCTATTTATATTATATATAGGACATTATTCAAATGTCCCGACGGACAGTGGCAAACATTCCCGGATGTTTATGGATATGATGAAATAATTTATCGGCGAATTAAACCATTTCTGCCCTGAAACGTCTAAGAGAATAAACCACCCAACAAGGAAACCTACAGTGGAAAATCCCATCGAAAAGGACATCACACAGCAGTTGCTTGACCCAGCCACAAGGCGCAACGCCTTCGGCAAGTTGGTAAGCCAGTATAGCGAAATGCTCTACTGGAAGATACGACGTATAGTGATGTTCCACGACGATGCCGACGACGTGCTCCAGAACACATTTATGAAGGCATGGAAATCCATTGATTCGTTCAGGGGCGAGGCACGTTTGACCACATGGCTATGCAGGATTGCCATCAACGAGAGCCTTGATTTCGTAAGACACAAGCAGGCACTCACCATGCTGTCGTCAGACAATACAACCGACAATGCGGGGGTGGCAATCCACGAAAAACTCCTCGCCGATGAATACTTCGATGGCGACAGGGCTGAGGCAATGCTACAGGAAGCCATTGCCCAACTGCCCGATGTGCAGCGAACGGTGTTTCTGCTGAGATACTACGACGAGATGAAATATTCGGAAATAAGCACTATGCTCAACACATCCGAGGGAGCTCTGAAGGCATCATATCACATCGCCATGAATAAAATTAAGGAATATTTTCATAATAACGATTAAACCTTTATACATCACATACGTCAAATGCTATAAAAGAACAAGAAATATGAAAAAGCAAAATCCATTCAAGACCCCAGAGGGCTACTTCGACAATTTCGCAGCCGACTTTATGGCGCGATTGCCCGAGAGTGAGCCAGTGACAGTGGAGCGCAGAAAGCCATTGCGGATTATGCTGCGCCCGATGCTCTATGCAGCCTGTCTGCTATCAATATGCTTCGGAGGCTACCTTGTATGGCAACATTCTGAGGTGGAAAACAAAAGTGCCAAGGCTGCCGAGACCATAGCCCAGCACGACCAGTATGTGGATGATTACCTCGACTGTGCCATGCTCGACAATGGTGACATATATGCATGTATCAGTGAATAAACCATAAAGAAAGGATGATAAGGATATGAAAGTAGCTAAGATATTTGTTTTGCTTATGATGTTGGCATTGACGACAGGTGTCAATGCCCAGTCAAAGCATGGAGGCAACCGACTGTCTAAGGAGCGGTTTATGGCAGAGCTTGAGAAGTTTGTAGCTGCCGAGGCAGAGCTCACGCCTCAGGAATGTGGCAAGCTCTTCCCTATAATGCGCGAGATGTACTCCAAGCAAAGAGTGTATTTCGACAAGATGAAAAACAAGAACATGAAACAGCCACAGACTGAGGCCGAGTGTCGTGAGGCAGTGAAGATGAGAGACAAGATTGACCTCGACATAAAGAAACTGCAACAGACCTACCACAACAAGATGCTCGAAGCGATGTCGCCATGCAAGGTGATGAAGGTAATCTTCGCCGAAGACCGATTCCACCGCCGAATGTTGAAGAAATGGACGAGGAAAGACAATGAGGGTAAATAAATTAGGAATTAGGAATTAGGAATGAGGAATTAGGAATTAGGAATTAGGAATTAGGAATTAAAACAAAAAGTCACAGAGAAAATACCTCTGTGACTTTTTGTTTAAATATTATTACTCACCCTTGATAGCTGCGATACCAGGAAGCACCTTGCCCTCGATAGCCTCAAGCAGTGCACCACCACCGGTAGAGATGTAAGACACCTTGTCGGCAAGACCGAACTTGTTGACACAAGCCACTGAGTCGCCACCACCGATGAGTGAGAACGCACCCTCAGCAGTAGCCTTGGCAATAGCATCACCAATGGCACGTGAACCAGGAGTGAAATCCTCGCACTCGAAGCATCCGGCAGGACCATTCCAGAGGATTGTCTTTGCACCCTCGATAGCGGCAGCAAACTTAGCGCGGCTCTCAGGACCGGCATCAAGACCATCCCATCCAGCCTCGATAGCGTTAGAGGGGAACACCTGGATCTTTGCACCTTCCTTAACTGAGAATGTCTTGAAGTCATAGCCTGTGCAGCATACAGAGTCAGTGCCAAGCACGAGTTCAACACCCTTCTCGGCTGCCATCTTCTCAACGCCAAGAGCTACATCCAGCTTGTCGAGCTCAACGATTGAGTCGCCAATCTCGCCACCGTGAGCCTTGGAGAATGTGTAGGTCATACCACCGCAGAGGATGAGCTTGTCAACCTTGCCGAGCAGATTCTCGATGATACCGATCTTGGAAGAAACCTTCGAACCACCCATGATGGCTACAAAAGGACGCTTGATGTTGTTGAGCACGTTGTCAACAGCCTTCACCTCTTTCTCCATCAGATAGCCGAGCATCTTGTTGTCAGCATCGAAATAGTCGGCTATGACAGCTGTGGAAGCGTGACGGCGGTGGGCAGTACCGAATGCGTCCATCACATAGCAGTCAGCATAAGAAGCAAGCTTCTTGGCGAAGTCCTTCTGACGGCCCTTCATCTCCTTCTTTGCCTCGTCATACTCGGGTGTACCCTTCTCGACACCTACAGGCTTGCCTTCCTCCTCAGGATAGAAGCGGAGGTTCTCAAGCAACAGGGCCTCACCTGGCTTCAGGGCTGCAACCTCAGCATCGGCATTGGCGCAATCAGCGGCAAACTTAACCTCAACACCGAGGTTGTCGCTTACGTTCTTTACAATCTGAGAGAGTGAAAGTTCTTTCTTCACCTTGCCCTTCGGCTTACCCATGTGGCTCATCATAATAAGAGCACCGCCATCAGCAAGCACCTTCTTAAGGGTGGGGAGAGCACCCTTGATACGGGTCTCGTCGGTTACAATACCATTTTCGTTGAGTGGCACGTTGAAGTCCACTCTCACAATTGCCTTCTTACCGGCAAAGTTGAAATTTTCAATTGTCATAACTTCTTTTATTTAAATATTTAAATATGTAAGTAAATCCTTATTCCAAATACGAACGCAAAGTTAGGCATTTTTTATGAAATACACAAAGATTTGCCTCATATTTTATATATTTTTTGCGGCAATGTAATCAAAATGCCATAAATTAATAGAAAATTGCTTAAATAAGCATGTGGACTTTGCAATTTTTCGACAAAAAGAAGTAACTTTGCAGTGAAGATTTTGGAATTATAATTTAATTGTAACTATGAAAGCAGTAAATACAAATAACGCGCCTGCAGCTATCGGTCCGTATAGCCAGGCCATAGAAGCCGGGGGAATGGTTTTCGCATCCGGACAGTTGCCAATTGACCCAGCCACGGGCACATTCCCCGAAGGCGGCATCAAGGAGCAGACACGCCAGTCGATACTCAATGCCAAGGCAATATTGGAGGAGGCGGGGTGCTCGTTGTCAAACGTAGTGAAAACCACTGTCCTGCTCTCAGACATCGCCGATTTTGGAGCAATGAACGAGGTGTATGCATCGTTCTTCTGCGAACCTTTCCCTGCTCGCTCCGCATTTGCAGTGCGCGACCTGCCAAAGGGGGCATTAGTGGAAATTGAAATGATTGCGGCGAAATGAAGAACGGACTGATTGTATTAAGTGGTGGCATGGATAGTATCACGATGCTCTACGACTATAAGGACCACATCAAGATAGCTATCTCCTTCGATTATGGCAGCAACCATAATATGAAGGAGATACCATTTGCCAAACTGCATTGCCGCCGACTGAAAATCAAGCATTACACCATTCACCTCGGGTTTATGCACAAGCACTTCAAGAGTTCGCTGCTTGAGGGTGCTGCCGCTGTGCCCGACGGAAGATATGACGACGTAAACATGAAATCCACTGTCGTGCCGTTCCGCAATGGTATTATGCTGTCGATAGCTGCCGGATTTGCCGAATCGCATGGACTGAATGCAGTGTATATTGCCAACCATTCGGGCGAT
Organism: uncultured Prevotella sp.; assembly: GCA_945830345.1. Classification (GTDB taxonomy): domain Bacteria; phylum Bacteroidota; class Bacteroidia; order Bacteroidales; family Bacteroidaceae; genus Prevotella. Next base: position 2,868 of record CALZYS010000062.1, on the reverse strand, counting down.
CATGCCATCTATCCCGACTGTAGGGCGGCTTTCGTTGACGCAATGTGCAAGGCCACTGAGGAAGGAACATACAACAAACTGAAGATTATCGCCCCTTACACCAATATCACCAAAGCTGACATAGCACGCAGGGGACAGATACTCGGTATCGACTATAGCGAGACATGGTCGTGCTATAAGGGCGGACAGGTGCACTGTGGCACTTGCGGCACATGCGTTGAGCGTAAAGAGGCACTCAGGGCTGCGGGAATATACGACAAGACAGTGTATCTCAACTGAATTTTCTGATGAGTTTTATAAAACGCAGACCATATTTCTGCGTTTTATACTCACCGATACCCGATACTCCTGAAAAGGCGTCAAGTGTAGTGGGCTTGATTGATGCCAGACTATGCAACACCTTGTCGCTGAACACTATATAAGCCGGGAATCCCTCTTCGTCAGCACATTCCTTGCGCAGTGTACGCAGTGCCTCGAAGAGGTTTTTGTCTTCAATGAGCGCCTGACCATCGTTGGCTGTCGGGTTGCTGAATTGTGGGATAACCAGTTGCAGCCGCTTTTTCTTCGGTGTGGCATTCTCAGTGCGGTCGATTATGCATAGTTCGGCTTGTTTGCGACCGAACAATACGTCGCAACCGCTGCTGGTGACAGCCACACGGTTGTTTTCATCATACACAATCTCTATGAAGCCCATTTGCAGCATCTGCAACAGATAGTCCTGCCAGTCCTTTGTTGTCAGTTCCCTGCCAACCCCGAATGTCGGCAGCAGATGGTAGCCGTCGTGCATCACACTGGGCGACTTCATGCCCTTGAGTATTTCAATTATCGTAGATATGCGGGCTTTTTCATGGGTGCGTTTAGCTGCACTGAGAGCCATTTGTACATATCTTGTTCCGTCAAACTTTTTGGGAGGGTTATCGCATACGTCGCAGTTGCCGCAGTCATGGTCAAAATTCTCGCTGAAATAGTTGAGCAGGATACGCCTTCTACATACGTTTGACTCCGCATATTCCTGCATTCTTTTGAGCTTGTCGTCGTTGATTTCCCTTTGACCGCTTTCTTTATTAAACTGCGACAACTGTATGATGTCGGCAAGCGAATAAAACAACACGGTGTCGGCTGAAGCACCGTCTCTTCCTGCACGTCCAATCTCCTGATAGTAGTTCTCAATGCTCTTGGGCATATTATAATGTATCACCCATCTGACGTTGCTCTTGTCGATACCCATACCAAAGGCTATCGTGGCGCACACCACCTGGATATTGTCTTGCTTGAACAATTCCTGGGCACGATCGCGTTCCTCAGAGGCCAATCCGGCATGATAGATGCTTGCTTTCACACCGTTGGTGCGCAGGAATTCGGCCACCTTCTCGGTGTTCTTGCGACTGAGGCAATACACTATTCCAGCCTCAAGCGGACGGGCCTTGATGAAGTTGAGAATATAATTGAGTTTCTCCTTGGTGGTGTAGTTGCGCTTGACGGTGAGACTAAGATTGGGGCGGTCGAAACTGGATATGTATTCATGTGGTTGATACAGAGAGAGTTGACGCTGAATATCTGCCCTCGTTATCTTGTCGGCGGTGGCAGTAAGAGCCATCACGGCTATAGAGGGAAACTCCTCGCGAATGGCACCCAACTGAGTGTACTCAGGTCGGAAGTCATGCCCCCACTGACTGATGCAGTGGGCCTCGTCGATAGCAAAGAGGGATATCTTCAGGCTCTTGAGAAAATAGGGTATCTCGGCAATAAGACGCTCGGGCGAAATATACAACAGCTTAATCTCACCTGCAAGGCACCGACGGCGGATGATGGTCTCGGCATTGAAGTCGTTGCTGCTGTTGAGTGCCTCGGCTGCAATACCATTTGCCTTGAGTGCCTCCACCTGGTCTTTCATCAGACTGATAAGTGGTGACACCACAATACACGTGCCGTCCATCACGATAGCCGGTATCTGATAGCATAGACTCTTGCCGCCACCTGTCGGCATGAGTACCATTGTGTCGTGACCATTCATTACCGATGTTATGATTTCTTCCTGATTCTGGCGGAAGTTTTCATACCCGAAATATCGTTTTAATGCCTCTTTTATGTCCATATTTTCAAAATTTGGTGCAAAGTTATGTTTTTTTTAGAAAAAAAACGAACGAAAATTAGGAAAGTTGAGGAAAAAACTGTATTTTTGCACTTAAAAATAAATACAACCAATTAAATTTAGAGAATATGGCTAAGTACAACATCACTGAAAAGAAAGAAAAGGAGGCTGCCTACCGCACTTTGGTCAGCCCCAAGTTAATGGATGATATGAAGGAAAAAATCCTCAATATCATTGTAATGCAGAAAAAGTATAAGGACAAGGACTACTCTGCCAAGAAGCTCGCAGAAGACCTTGGCACTAACACTCGCTATATCTCTGCCGTGGTGAACGTGAGATTCCACATGAACTACACCTCGTTCGTCAATAAGTTCCGCATCGAAGAGGCTATGACCATCCTTGTTGACAAGAGATACCAGGATCTCAAGATGGAGGAGGTGAGCGACATGGTGGGATTTGCCAACCGCCAGTCATTCTATGCTTCGTTCTACAAGATCATGAACATGACTCCGAGGGAGTATCGCCTGCAGCACCTCAAGCAGCATCCGTCTCTCGTCAGAAAGAAATCAAAATAATATACTGAATGACCGAAACAGATTTTCGCTATACAGGCGAGCGTTTTGCCGACATACAATTGCTCAGATACCGTCTCAACGGGTTTGAGCAATTGTCGCTTTCGCAAAAACGCTTCATCTACTGTCTTGCAAAGGCTACACTCTATGGGCGCGACATCACGTTCCACCAGTTTGGCAAATACAATCTTCTCGTACGCCGCA
>CALZYS010000061.1 GCA_945830345.1 uncultured Prevotella sp. | reverse complement strand
CCTATAAGGAGAGGACATCTACTCTCACAGTCACTGCCGCAACTGCCATAAAAGGTTTGCAGGCAGACCAGTTGCTTGAGGATGTGAAGGTGTATAACACAGCAGGTCAACTCGTAAAGAGCGTTGAAGGAAGCCAAACCGCAGGCGAGATAACCAAGCAACTGAACTCCGGCTCGTATATTCTGAAAAGCGACAAGGGAGCATTCAAGGTCGTAAAATAACACATTCGCGTTTCAGAATAAATACATTAACAAATTAAATAATATAAGATTATGAAAAAACTTTTTATCTCAACGATGATGGTGTTGGCTTGCATCGGAGCCAATGCTCAATCGACAAATAATTTCAAACCAGTTACGAAATTGTCGTCAGGTTTTGATTTCATTCCTGCATCGTTGACAAGCGACGGCAAGGGTATCATAGAATGCAGAGAATGGGACGAACAGGCAGGACAAGTTCTTACGGTTCAACTCTATGACGGTGATTTCAATAACTATAAGACAATCACAGCCACTCCTAATACTATTGAACTTAAACAATATGTGAAGCAAAGAGCTGAGGAGATTGGGGTACGCTATGAGGATTACAGCACCTATGGTGACGCCATTGAATCAGAAGATGCCGCTTTACAGTTTATTGCAAGTTGGTTTGGTGGTGCAGTAGAAGACTATAAGTTGTTTAAGGAAGAGGGTGGCGTAAAATATTATGCCGGGCCATCTACTTCATATTATTATGAGGATGTTTACGGGCAGAAATACCCTCGCGAACTGTTTGCTTATATTAAAGGAGAACCAATCCGACGATACTATTACGATTGGGATATTACCTATACCGGCGAATGGGGCGAGAAGGTAGAAGTTGAGGATGGAACTCAAGCAGAGTCATTAGACGCATTCTTAATGATAGATTTTGAAGACTACGACAACTCTATAAAATGGTCTACTATTTATGTTAGCCAGACACTAATAAACTCTGACAGTAAGTTTGAGTATTTATCTCCTATCTATAGCAAATATGAAAGAGTTTATGAACATGACAGAGATTACGATGGAGAAATAGACGAATATCAATATAATGAGTATTCTTGCGTCATCGGCTATAAGATAATGTCGGAAGACGGCTCGGAGTTGGCAAGATTTATGGTTGAAGATGGGTATACTGGATCTCATTCTGTATCAATATTCATATTTAATGGCCGAACATATTTAGCGCATTACATCTATAAAGATGACGAAAGCTACACACAATTCTACGAGTTGGTTGCAGGCTCTTCGGGCGTAAATGCTGTCAAGGCAGTAGGAAGAGTGAGCGTAAGTCCGCGTGTTGCCGAGGCTAATCAGGACATTACCGTTTCTGCCGAGGGCACTGGCGTAAGGGAAGTGATTGTAAGCAATGCTGCCGGCAAGACTTTATATAAGACAAAGGTTGCCGCAGGTCAGAGCACAGTGAGAATCAATTCCGGCGTTCTCGGTTCGGGTCTTAATGTCGTGAGCGTGAAGTCGAACGACGGCAAGAGCGAGAACTGCAAGGTGATCGTGAAGAAGTAAAAATAAGTATTAGTTTCCACCACCACCACCTGCCATTGCGGAAGTTGCGGAACAGGTGGAAGTGGTGGAAACTATATATGCACAAAAACCTTTTGGGAACCTAAAAAATATGGCAGGAAAGGATGAAAAGCAAAGAAAAACTCTCTTTTTCTTGCATTTGTGAGAAAATAGATGTATCTTTGCACTCATAATCAAGAATTCTAAAAAAGTCGTGAGTATGAATAAGGTTAAGCAACTGCCATACGGAGTGTCAGATTTCGAGTACGTAATGAGGGAAAATTACTATTACGTGGATAAGACTATGTATATACCTCAGATAGAGGCTCAACCCAACAATCTGATGTTTATCCGTCCTCGCCGCTTTGGCAAGAGCCTGCTGCTGAGCATGCTCAAGACATACTACGACAAGGCGAAGAAAGACCAGTTTGAGGAAATCTTCGGCTCGCTGTGGATAGGCAAGCATCCCACGGAACTGATGGGACGCTATCAGGTGATGCATCTCGATTTTTCGAGAATTGGTGGGACTATTGACGAGCTGGAGCAGAAGTTCGACCAATATATGATGAGGCAGTTGGACGCATTTGTGCGCAAATATGCCGCCGACTATCCTGACTACTTTGTCAAGGAGTTCTTTGAATCGACGTCAGGAACTGACAAACTGATAATGATTACTACCGTTGCCAACGAACTCCGCATCCCGATGTACCTCATCATCGACGAATATGACAACTTCACCAATGTCGTGCTGAGCGAGAAGGGCGAGGAGGTGTATCACAAGCTGACCCATGCCGAGGGTTTCTACCGCGACGTGTTCAAGAAGTTCAAGGGCACGTTCGAGAGGATTTTCTTCACGGGTGTAAGTCCTGTCACCCTTGACGACCTTACCAGCGGATTCAACATCGGATGGAACATCTCCACCATCTTCTATTTCGACAAGTTGCTCGGCTTCTCCACGGAAGAAGTGCGAGAGATGTTCACGTATTATAAAAATGCAGGGACACTGCCTGCCGACTGCGACATCGAGGCGATGATAGAGGAGATGAGACCATGGTATGACAACTATTGTTTTGCCAAGGAATGTCTCACGGATAACAACCGTGTGTTCAACAGCGACATGGTGTTGTTCTACCTCCGCAACTATGTGATGTACGGGGATTCACCGGAAGTGATGCTCGACCCGAACACCAAGACCGACTACAACAAGCTGAAAAACCTGATACGTCTTGACAAGCTGGACGGCGACCGCAAGGGCATATTGCGCAAAATCGCCGAGGAGGGGGAAATCGTGTCGGAGGTGCTTCCGTCTTTTCCAGCCTATCAGTTGATAAGGCCCCGTATGTTCGTCAGCCTTCTGTTCTATTACGGCATGCTGACAATCAAGGGCACCAAGGGCGCACGCCCCATACTTGCCATACCGAACAACAACGTGAGGATGCAGTATTACAATTTCCTCATGGAGGAATACGACAAGCGGTGCAGCATTGAGGTAAGCGAGCTTCAGGACGGTTTCGACAGTATGGCGTTCGACGGCAATTGGCATGACGTGCTGCAATACATGTGCGACTGCTACAAGCAACTGTCCTCTGTGCGCGATTCTATCGAGGGTGAGCGCAACATCCAGGGCTTCTTTATGGCATATCTTAGCCTCTGCAACTATTATATCACAGCCCCCGAACTGGAGCTGAAGCACGGCTATTGCGACTTTTTTCTTCTCCCTAACATGACTCATTATCAGTCGAATCACAGCTATATCCTCGAACTGAAGTACTTGTCGAAGTCAGATTATACTGAAAAGAAAGCCCAGGAGCAATGGGACGAGGCTGTTGAGCAAATCAATGGTTATGCAGTAGCTCCGAGGGTGGAAGCCTTGCGCCAGGGCACACAGCTCCACAAGATAATTATCCAGTTCTGCGGTTGGGACATGATTAAGATGAGGGAAGTGTAAACGCTGAGCAAAGCTACGACTTTCATGAGATATATCCAAACATTTTATGAGAAAATGAGCATCAAATATGCAAATTAACTCAAAAACTTAACCCTACAAAAGGTTAAAAAAAGAAAAATATTTAAGGATTATTTGTTATTATCGCAAATAATCCTTATTTTTGCATCGATATTTAATAAATCATTGATAATTTTTTGTAATTCGGTTTTAGGTATGAAAAGAAAAAGTATTTATGTTATCATCACATTGATGTGTATGATTTGCACTAAGAGCTTCGGTCAAGGAAGTGATTTTACTTACGGAGTGTTCAAGCATCTGGGCGTTGGACTTAACGTCTCTACAACGGGTATTGGATTTGATGTGGCAACCGACTTGACAAAGTATGTCGGTCTGAGAGCCGGCGTATCGTTTATGCCATCATTCAATGTGAATGGCAACTTGGATGTGGAGTACGCAATAGACGGATTACCCTCTGAGGAAGATAATATCAAGGCAAAGGGATCGTTTAAGCGCACTACTTGCGAGGTGCTTGTGGATTTCTATCCCTTGGGCAGTGGTTTTTTCCTAACTGGCGGTTTCTCATTTGGCGGTGACAAACTTGTAGGTATTACAGCCCACAGCGACAAGATTCAGGAGTTGGGACTTGCCGGAGCAAACGTGCTCATCGACAAGTATCAGTTGCCTATCGACCAGAACGGTGACGTTAATGGCGAGATTCGTGTGAATAAGTTCCGTCCTTATCTCGGTATCGGATTCGGAAGTCGTGCAGTGCCCAAGGGGCGTGTTGCATTCCGCACCGAACTCGGAGTGCAGTTCCATGGCCATCCCAAGGTAACTGCAAATGGCGAGGATGTCCTCGAAATGGTTGGAAAAACAGGCGACGATGATATATCCAAGATTGTGGATAAACTGACAGTATATCCCGTACTGAAATTCCGTCTTGTAGGCAGAATCTTCTAATACAACTAATCGGGGCAAATCTTTGGTGTCAAGGATTTGCCCCGATTGCTAAGTGGGTCATTAGCGTCACCCGTCACCTTGATTTTTGCAATGTTTTCGAGGTAAGACTATGAGCATTATAATCGGGAAAATGTGATTTTATTGCTATATTTGCAACGTAATATGTGATGATTCATGCTCAGAAGACTGCTAAAGGAGAGGAGAATGTGATGTTTTTCACTGAATTTAACCTTTTGTGAAAAAATATACGAGAAAAGCTTGCATGTTTGCATAATTATTTATACCTTTGCAGCCGTAAATGAATAAAGATACAATGAACAAGACCAGAGACGACAGGCTCGACACACTCAGAATGATTATTTCGAGCCGCACGATGAGAAGTCAGGAGGAACTGCTCGGTGCACTGCGCGAGGAAGGATTCCAACTGACACAGGCAACACTGAGCCGCGACCTCAAAATGCTGAAGGTAGTGAAGGCATCGGGTGTTGACGGCAACTACGTGTATGTGCTGCCGAATATCACGATGTACAAGCGCGTGAGCACTCCCGCCCACGTGAAGGAGATGATGCGTGTGCCAGGATTCCTCTCCATCACCTTTTCTGGCAATATGGGCGTGATAAAGACTCGCCCTGGATATGCCAGCAGCATTGCATATAACATCGACAACAGTCATATACCTTATATATTAGGTACGATAGCGGGCGACGACACGATTTTTATCGTAGTGAAGGAGGATACCGACGAGCGCGACGTTGTGGCGGCATTGAGCAAGGTGGTGCCGAATATGGTGTGAGCCCCCCTGCCCCCCAGTGGGGGCTGCGCGGAAGGATATACATATATATAATAATTGGATTTAAATATTTAATATATAATAATGGACAACGAAGAATCAATAGAAAGACAAACCTCAACACCCCCCACCGGGGGGCAGGGGGGGGCTATAACTGTATTGGTAGCCGACCCCTCTCATGAGAAGTATGTCGATACCATTTTGCAGACCATCGCTGATGCCGCCAAGGTGCGCGGCACCGGTATTGCAAAGCGCACCCACGAATACCTCGCCACCAAGATGAAGGAGGCGAAGGCTGTGATAGCTCTCAGTGGCGACCGATTCGCTGGATTCAGCTATATCGAGACGTGGGGCAACAAACAGTATGTCACTACGTCGGGACTCATCGTGCATCCCGATTTCCGAGGTCTCGGAGTGGCAAAGAAAATCAAGGACATGACCTTCACCCTCGCCCGCACCCGTTGGCCTCACGCCAAGATATTCAGCTTGACGAGTGGTGCCGCAGTGATGACTATGAACACACAGTTGGGCTATCAGCCCGTCACCTTTGCCGACCTCACCGACGACGAGGCTTTCTGGAGAGGATGCGAGGGATGCATCAATGTGGATGTGCTGCATCGCACCGACCGCAAGTATTGCATCTGCACAGCAATGCTCTACGACCCCGAAGAGCATCTGCCGGCAAAGATACCGCAGGACGTGCTTGACAGAATCAAGAGACTGGAGGGATAGGGGCACTTTTCATCAGGAATATTTATAATAATAAGAATAAAAAAAGTATAACAAGATATGGCAAATAAGAAAGTTGTAGTAGCCTTTTCAGGCGGTTTGGACACCTCCTATACAGTGATGAAGCTGAAGGAGGAAGGTTATGATGTTTATGCAGCATGCGCAAACACAGGTGGATTTAGTGCTGAACAGTTGAAGAAGAACGAGGAGAACGCCTACAAGCTCGGAGCTGTGGAGTATGTGACCCTCGACGTAACTCACGAATATTATGAGAAGTCGTTGAAATACATGATCTTCGGCAATGTGCTTCGCAACAACTGCTATCCTATATCAGTATCTTCAGAACGTATATTCCAAGCCATAGCCATCGCACGCTATGCCAAGGAAATAGGTGCTGATGCCATCGCCCACGGTTCGACAGGTGCCGGCAACGACCAGATTCGCTTCGACATGACCTTCCTCGTGATGGCTCCCGGAGTGGAAATCATCACTCTGACTCGCGACAACAAACTGACACGCAAGGAGGAGGTGGATTATCTGAACGAACACGGATTCTTTGCCGACTTCACCAAACTGAAGTATTCATACAACGTGGGTATCTGGGGAACAAGTATCTGCGGTGGCGAACTGCTCGACCCGACCCAGGGACTGCCCGAAGAGGCATATCTCAAGCACGTGACTGCCCAAGAGAAGGAAGCCACACTGAAGATTACGTTCGACAAGGGTGAGATAGTAGCCGTTAACGGCGAGAAATTCGACGACAAGGTGGCTGCCATCCAGAAGATAGAGGAGATTGGCGCAAGCTATGCCATCGGTCGCGACTGCAACGTGGGCGACACCATCATCGGCATCAAGGGTCGCGTGGGATTCGAGGCAGCCGCCCCGAAGCTCATCATCGAGGCTCACCGTCTGTTGGAGAAATCCACACTGAGCAAGTGGCAGCAGTATTGGAAGGACCAGGTGGCCAACTGGTATGGAATGTTCCTCCACGAGAGTCAGTATCTTGAGCCTGTAATGCCCGATATTGAGGCTATGCTCACATCATCACAGCGAAACGTCACCGGTACAGCCATCCTGAAGCTCCGTCCATACGGATTTGAGACTGTTGGTATCGATTCAGACAACGACCTGACAAAGTCGAAACTCGGCGAATATGGCGAGACACAGACCGGTTGGACTTCCGACGAGGCCAAGGGCTTCATCAAGGTGTCGAGCACACCGCTGAGAGTATATTACGGAATACATAAGGACGAAAAAAGATAAACAACTATGAACGAGAAGAGACTCACGCTTTCCGACCAGAGAGTATTGGGAGGCGTATGTGGCGGATTTGCCGAATATATCGGACTCGACCCCACTATTGTCAGAGTGATATATGCAGCGCTCACACTCTGCACCGCTTTCTGCGGCATTATCCTCTACCCTATTCTGTATTGGATCATACCAAGTAAATATAAGGTGCAATGATTAGAATAGGTATTCTTGGTGCCGCCGGCTATACCGGTGGCGAACTTATACGCCTTCTTGTCAATCATCCCGAGGCTGAGATTGTCTTTGCCAACAGCGAGAGCAATGCCGGCAATCCAGTGGCTGAGGTGCACGAAGGACTGTATGGCGACTGCGACTTGACATTCACCTCCGAGATGCCGTTCGACGAGGTGGATGTGGTGTTCTTCTGCTTCGGTCATGGCAAGAGTGAGGCCTTCCTCAAGGAGCACTCCATACCCGAGAACGTGAAAATAATCGACCTTGCACAGGACTTCCGACTTGAGGCTCCTGGCAATGACTACGTATATGGTCTCCCCGAAATCAACAAAGAAAGAATAGCCAAGGCGCAACACGTGGCCAATCCCGGTTGCTTCGCCACTTGCATACAGTTGGGACTACTCCCCGCCGCAAACATGGGACTCATAACGGAAGACGTTGCCGTAAACGCAATCACCGGAAGCACCGGTGCGGGTCAGAAGCCCACTGCCACCACTCATTTCTCGTGGCGTATGGGCAATATGAGCATATACAAGGCATTCAATCATCAGCATGTGCCCGAGATAAAGCAGAGCCTGCGTCAGGTGCAAGGACATCTCGATGCCGACATCGACTTCATCCCCTATCGTGGCGACTTTGCCCGTGGTATCTTCGCCACCGAGGTCATCAAGACCGACAAGCCGTTGGAGGAGATTGTGGAGGGCTACAAGGCATTCTACAAGGACGCACGATTCACCCACTATGTGGATAAGGCAATCGACATGAAGCAGGTGGTGAACACCAACAAGGCTCTCGTACACTGTGATAAGTATGGCGACAAACTGCTCGTCACATCTACTATCGACAACCTCCTGAAGGGTGCCGTGGGTCAGGCCGTACAGAACATGAACATAATGTTTGGCATAGATGAAGCGGCAGGACTGAGACTGAAGGCAAACGGATTCTAAATTAATTAAGAATTAAAAATTAAGAATTAAGAATTAAAAATTAAGAATTAAGAAATAATGCAGTTATTCGACGTATATCCATTATTCAATATTAATATCGTACAGGGAAAGGGCTGTAAGGTATGGGACGACAAGGGTCAGGAATATCTTGACATCTATGGCGGACATGCCGTTATCAGCATCGGCCATTGCCATCCCCACTATGTGGAGATGATGACCGCACAGCTGAACAAATTGGGCTTCTACTCCAACTCTGTCATCAACACCTTGCAACAACAGTTGGCAGAGCGTCTCGGAAAGATCAGCGGTTATGACGACTACCAGCTCTTCCTCATCAACAGTGGTGCCGAGGCTAACGAGAACGCACTGAAGTTGGCATCATTCAAGACCGGTCGCACCCGAGTTTTGTCTGTCGAAAAGGCATTCCACGGACGCACATCATTGGCTGTGGAGGTGACCAATAATCCCAAGATTATCTCGCCCATCAATGCCAACGGACATACCACCTATCTCCCGCTCAACGACATTGAGGCTTGGGAGAGGGAATTGGCCAAGGGCGACGTGTGTGCATGTATCATCGAGTGCATACAGGGTGTGGGCGGCATCCGTCTTGCCACTCCCGAGTTTGCACAGGCTCTGCACGCACTATGCAAGAAATACGGAGCAGTTCTCATATGCGACGAGATACAATGCGGATATGGCCGTAGCGGAAAGTTCTTTGCCCACCAGTGGCTCGACGTCCGTCCCGACATCATCACCTGCGCCAAGGGCATAGGCAACGGATTCCCGATGGGAGCAGTACTCATCTCGCCCGAGTTCAAACCCGAATACGGACAGTTGGGCACCACATTTGGCGGCAACCATCTTGCTTGTACTGCCGCACTTGCCGTCATCGACGTGATGGAAGAGGAGAATCTCGTGGAGAACGCCCGTGAGGTGGGTGACTATCTCCTCGGCAAACTCAAGGAACTGCAGCAGACGGAGAAGCACATCACCGACATCCGTGGACGCGGACTCATGATAGGTATCGAACTCGACATCCCCCACAAGGACGTGCGCTCGCGACTGCTCTTCGACGACCACATCTTCACAGGATGTGCCTCAACAAACATCCTGCGACTGCTGCCGCCACTCTGCTTCACCAAGGAGATGGCAGACACATTCATAGAAAAACTCAAACACATATTATCTACATTATGAAAGTTTCAGTTATCGGTGCAGGAGCCATGGGCGGAGCAATAGCCCAGGGACTGCTTAAGGGAGATTTCGCAAAGAACTCCGACATCACAATCGCCGACCCTTCGCAGAAGGTGATCGACCAGTTTGCAGAAACAGGTGCCAGTATCACTACTGACAACAACATAGCCGCCGAGTCGTCGGACATCGTCAACGTGGTGGTGAAGCCATGGCTTGTGCAACCCGTACTCGAAGGCATCAAGCAGTCACTCAACTACAAGAAGCAGATTCTCGTGGTTGTGGCTGCCGGAGTGACCTCAGAGCAGATTAAGGAATGGCTTCACAAGGATGGAGAGGACATGATTCCATTCTTCCTCGTCATCCCCAACATAGCCATCGCTCTTCTGAGTTCGATGACATTCATCGTTCCAGCCAATGCCTCCACCGAGAACACCCAACTCATCAAGGAGATGTATGAAAGTATGGGGGAGGTAATTATCACCGACGAGAAGCATCTCGCCGCCGGCACTACCCTCGCCTCCTGCGGCATTGCCTATGCCATGCGCTATGTGCGTGCGGCATCCGAGGGCGGAGTGGAAATCGGTTTCAAGGCCGACGATGCCAAGGCCATCGTGTTGCAGACGGTGAAGGGAGCCGTTGAACTGCTGCAAGCCACGGGCAAGCATCCCGAGGCAATGATTGACCAAGTGACAACCCCTGGAGGAGTCACCATCCGTGGTCTCAACGAGATGGAGCACGCAGGATTCACCAGTGCCGTAATCAGGGGGTTGAAGGCAGGATTATCATCCAAATAACAATATAATATTATGCATGATGCAATAAAACAAATCGGAGAAAGACTCCGTGGACTGCGCGACGTACTCGACATTCCCGCCGAGGACGTTGCGCAATTGTGCGATTTAGACATCGACACATACATGAGAATGGAAGCGGGAGATGGTGAGCTGTCTATCAGCAACTTACAGAAGATTTCCAAGAAATACGGCATTGCCCTCGATGTACTTCTCTTCGGCGAGGAGCCTCACATGAGTCATTATTTCCTCACCCGCAAGGGCCAGGGCATGAGTGTGGAGCGTCGCAAGGAGTATAAGTATCAGAGTCTTGCCAGCGGATTCCGCGGACGTACTGCCGACCCCTTTATGGTGACTGTCGAGCCTAAGCCCGAGGATCATCCTCTGCATGCCAACTCCCATCAGGGACAGGAGTTCAACTTCGTCACCGAGGGTCGTCTCGAACTGACCATCGGCAAGAAGACACTCGTGCTTAATCCTGGAGACAGCATCTACTTTGATGCCACACAGCCCCACTGCATGCGTGCTCTCGACAATGCGCCCGTGAAATTCCTTGCTATCATCTTCTAACACCGAACAAACCATGATTGAAAGATTCCTAAAACAGACCACATTCATATCTCAGGAAGACTACGAGAAGAATCTCGAGTTCATCATTCCTGAGCATTTCAACTTCGCCTATGACGTGATGGACGAGTGGGCAAAGGAAAAGCCAGAGAAGCTCGCATTGCTATGGACAAACGACGAGGGTGAGTGCATCCGCTTCTCATTCAAGGATATCAAGGAGCAGAGCGATCGTGCCGCAGCTTATTTCCTGCAGTTGGGCATAGGCCGTGGCGATATGGTGATGCTGATACTCAAGCGTCGCTATGAGTTCTGGTTGTCAATGCTTGCGTTGCACAAGATTGGAGCCGTTGCAATACCCGCAACCCACATGCTCACCACTCACGACATCGTGTATCGCAACAACCGAGCCAGTGTGAAGGCCATCATCTGTGCCGGCGAAGAATATATAATGGAGCAGGTGGCTGGCTCTAAGGCCGAGAGCCCCACTCTCAAGATTCTTGTGAGCATCGGTCCCAAGCAAGCCGATGGTTTCCACGATTGGCACAAGGAGTGGAACGACGCCCCTGCCTTCGTGCGTCCTTCGGAAAAGAACGACAACGACGACACCATGCTGATGTACTTCACCAGCGGAACGAGTGGCGAACCGAAAATGGTGGCTCACGACTTCCTCTATGCCATGGGACATCTCACCACTGGTGTCTATTGGCATAACCTCAGTGAGGACAGCATACATCTTACCGTGGCCGACACCGGATGGGGAAAGGCTGTATGGGGAAAGATGTACGGACAGTGGTTTGCCGGAGCTGCCGTATTTGTCTTCGATCATGAGAAATTCACTGCCGACAAGATATTGCGCCAGATTGAGAAATACCGCATCACCTCGTTCTGTGCGCCTCCTACGGTATATCGCTTCCTCATCCATGAGGACTTCTCGCATTACGACCTCTCGTCGTTGAGATATTGCTGTACAGCCGGCGAAGCCCTCAATCCAGCTGTCTTTGACAAGTTCAAGGAACTCACAGGCATCTCGCTTATGGAAGGATTCGGACAGACGGAGACCACAATGACTCTCGGCACCATGCCTTGGACAAAGCCGAAGCCAGGATCGATGGGATTGCCTAATCCGCAATATGACATCGACCTCATCAAACCCGACGGCACTCCATGTGAGGACGGAGAGAAAGGCGAGATTGTCGTAAGGACAAGCAATGGAAAGCCTGTGGGCCTGTTTAAGGAATACTATCGCGACGAGGAACTGTCGCATAGCGTATGGCACGACGATGTATATCACACGGGCGATGTGGCATGGCGCGACGAGGACGGCTACTACTGGTTTGAGGGTCGTATCGACGATGTCATCAAGTCGAGCGGTTATCGCATCGGTCCGTTTGAGGTGGAGAGTGCACTTATGACTCATCCCGCCGTAGTGGAGTGTGCCATCACCGGTGTGCCCGATGAAATCCGCGGAATGGTGGTGAAGGCCACCGTAGTTCTCCACAAGGACTGGAAGGCCAAGGCAGGTGAAGACTTGATTAAGGAACTGCAGAATCACGTCAAGCACGTGACTGCCCCATATAAGTATCCACGAATCATCGAGTTTGTTGACGAGTTGCCCAAGACCATCAGCGGCAAGATAAGACGAGTGGAGATTAGAGAAAAGGATAACAAGAAATGAAAATTGTAATTAAGGTGGGCAGCAATGTGCTCACTCGTACTGACGGTCATCTCGACATCACGCGTATGTCGGCTATCATCGACCAGATTGCATGGCTGAAGAGCCAAGGGCATGAGGTGATACTCGTGTCATCAGGAGCTGTGGCTTGCGGCCGACGTGAACTGAAGGTGAATCACGATCTCGACACCGTGGAGCAAAGGCAGTTGTTCTCGGCTCTCGGTCAGGTGAAGCTCATCGGTCTGTATTATGATCTCTTCCGTGAGCACCATCTGCATATCGGACAGATTCTGACGATGAAGGAGAACTTCAATCCTGGAGAGCAGTATGACAACCAGAAGGCTTGTATGACCGTAATGCTTGAGAACGGAGTAATACCTATCGTCAATGAGAACGACACCGTTAGCGTCACCGAACTTATGTTCACTGATAATGACGAACTCAGCGGACTTATTGCCCAAATGATGAATGCCGACATGCTCATCCTGTTGAGCAATATCGACGGTATCTTCACTGGTAATCCCGATGACCCTCAGTCGAAGATTATTCCCGTTGTGGCCCCAGGTCGCGACCTCAGCGAATATATCCAGACTGAGAAGAGCGCATTTGGCAGAGGCG
>CALZYS010000060.1 GCA_945830345.1 uncultured Prevotella sp. | reverse complement strand
ATTCAACCTGTCATACACCAAAAAATTGCCGATTTCAAGGTGACGGGTGACGCCATGAAGTAATTCACGAACAAAAAGGTGGCGACTGCATTGCCGTCGCCACCCTCGGTTAATGATGAGTATTTAATATTGATGAAGGGGAATCATCATTTGATTTCTGCAGTACCTTTGGCAAAGTTCAGATAAGCTTTCTGACCTGCAGATACATTCACACGGTCTTGGTCTCCACCGCGTCCGCGATAAGTTATCACACCATCGAAGACAATGAACTCGGTCTTCCACCAATCAAAACCGTCAATACTTACGCACATGCGAAGTTCGGCATCTTTAGCGAAAGCTGGAGACTCGAACACACCATCCTCTGTAGTTGGAACAGTGAACTTATGAGAGTCCGCAACATTCCATTCGCCAGCTGTATCACCAATCAGGTAAACATTTGGCTGCAAAACGGTGAATGTACGCTCACTGCCATTGTGGATATAGAGCAGATACCATCCAGCCTTGCCTGCCACGAGGTTATTGTCACTATCAGAGGTAATACCAACACCTGCAACATCATTAACTGTAGCCTGACCACCAAAGTCGTCACGCCATCCAGCCTGAGGAGCAAACTTGAACTTTTCTCCCTCATGGAGATAGATGATAGTCCAGAAGTCCTCGTCAGAGCCGTAGCATGGAGTCATTGGAAGCCAAATGCCTCCTTTACTTGTATCACCCCAGCCGTAGTTGCTGCCGGTCAAATAGAGTTCCAATGGCTGCTTTGAAAGGGTATAAGTACCGGCCATCATGTCAATCGTCAAGATATATTTTCCTGGCTCTTCAATTTTACCAGACTGTGGATTATCTGTTACAAGAAAGCCAGACATAGAAGTATCACCATCAACAGCCACACCTACAACTCCTGGTTTTTCCCACATATTACCTTTATCGATATTCTTCTGAGGTATAATCTGCCAATACTGATTTGCAGCGGTGGTTTCAAATTTGATTGTAAACACAGGATCATCGTATATATTGATATCACTATGATCAAACTTCATCATACCCTCTTCATTCCAACCACAGAAGTCACCTACGAGATAGTAATTCTCAGAAATGTCTGGAGTTACGAGAGTCACCTTAACGTCAACAAAGTTGGAGTGTGCATAGAAAGCCTCACCATCCTTTGACAAATATATAACAGAAGCTGCCTTAAGAGTTCTTTCTACGGGAGCCTTACCAAAATATGACTCTGTTAAAGAAACGAGGTCGGTAGCCGCTATTGAGCCATTAGCATCAGAAGGGAATACATCCACATCATCCTCCGTAGCACCAATTTCAACTTCATAGCCAACAACTGAGAATCCCTCAGGAGCTTCATAGCTTGTAGAGAATAAATTAATAGTCTCGCCTGACACATTATTCATGTCGATAGCGGCACCTGCCGTGGCTGACAAAGACACATTCTGCGCTTCCTCGGCATCATAGCCTTGAGGAGCTGCCCAGTCGTCGTAGTCGCCCTTGCAACTGCTCAGGAGAGCAGTCGCAAGAACCATACCATATATTAATGACTTTTTCATATAATTCTAAATTTGAAGATTATTACTTGTTATAGAAGTGATAGTAACCAGTGATGTCATTGAAGATTACTCTATAGTCACCAGCACCTACTGGAATGTCAGAACCATTTCCAACACCCCAGCCGAATGGGAATGTGCTGTTACCCCAGTTAGGATTCCATGAACTATCAACGAGGAACTTCAAACCTGTACCATCAGTTGTACTAATGTCATACATCCAAACGTGTGGACGAGCACCTTCGTAAGTGTCGCAAGGTGTCATAATAGCGTCCATACCCCAACCATTGAAGTCGCCAGAAACCAACATCTGGGAGTATTCCATAGGATCTTCGTCAAGAGCGGTAAATTTCAGTTCATTGGTGTTGGTGTTTAGGTCGATGCGATAGTAACCTGCCGTCGGCACCTTGAAGTCGCCGCCTTCGCCAGAATCATCCTTGCGCTTAGGATTGTTGATATCACCATCGATGCCACCCCATTGGTCGGCCCATTCACCAGGAACGCGTACAATCTTGAAGCCCTTGTCTGGAGTGAAATAGCCTGTAAATGTAAGAGGTCCTCGACCTGTCTCATCATTAAAGTCACCACCTTCAACCGGTGACATCGGATAGACAGCAGTACCAATTGCAGAACCCCAAGAGCCATCTCCAACGCAAGCTCCGATGAGATACCACAACTCAGGATCGGCAGCAATAAGTACTGCGAAGAATGGCTTAACTGTTGTCTTGATAGTGTTAGAATAACAAGTTGTACCAGAAGCCAATTTTGCCCTCAATCTGATATAAAGAGGCAGTGTCTCAGGCATATCATCCGCAGCGGCATAACCACCCATTTGCATGATAGCCTTGTTCAAGTCTCTGGAATTAGCCTTCAACTTGGCAGAAGTAGAATAGTTCTCCAACTCGACCATCTTCGGGTTGCCGACTACCTTACCATCTGCATCTAATTCATTCTCCCAAACATCTGTAAGGGAAAGCTGTACATAATATGTGACTGCAGCAGTATAGCCGTAGTCGGGCTGCTTACAGGTAAAAACGAGAGAATCTGAATTCTCAAGGTCATATATGTTTCCTGATAGGGATGGCTCATTGAGGACAAAGCTATCAGGAGTATTCAATGTCGGATTTGAATCCCTGTCATCCTCACAGGATGTCAGACCGAAGAAGGCGACACCAGCGAGCAATGAAGCAAATATATATTTTTTCATATTTATATCCTTTAATTAATTAGTTATAACCTTCGTTCTGTTTAATGTTAGGATTGTTGGAAATCTCATTAACAGGTAATGGGAATATGTTCATGTATGAAGGGAACTGGCTTCCTTCATAGACGCCTCCCATCCATTCCCACTTATAGCTTGACTGTCCGCCAAACTTGCCGAAACGAACCAAATCCATACGACGGCGTCCCTCAAACCAGAACTCACGGCTCCACTCGTCGCAAACGTCATCAAGAGTATATGTGCTCTTTGGATTAGCACTTGCGCGTGCACGAAGTTCATCGAGCTTAGCCTTTGCTTCGTTGTTTCCTGCTGCTCCATTCTTGCGGATTGAAGCTTCAGCATAAGTCAGATAAGCCTCTGCAATGCGCATTACTGGAAGGTCAGAATTTACAAACTCGATGACATCGTTATTAGAACCATCTGAATTAACGTTGCGGAACTTCACGCAGTTGTAACCCAACGACTCGTCTGTACCCTCGTCAGAAACAGCAGGTTTAATACCATGGTTGTAGAACAGGGCACGATCATCGCCAGCTGCTGTTATAAACTCATTCAGAGTATTATATTCTGCTGGTGTTTCGTTGAAGAATTTGTCAACAAGGTTCTTGCGGATTCGCAGACACTTTCCCCAGCTATTGTTAGCACCAGAGGGAGCATACGTGTCAGTAAGATAATCTGTCTTGTTAGAATAAGAAGCCTGGATGAGGTAGTTCATACCACCATAGCTCTTAGTCTTTACACCATCTGAAAGGCCAACGAGAATGTTCTCATACTGTGCACCATTCTTGTCGTTGTCAGCCAGGAAAAGCATTTGATAAGGTTTGTAAACCTCACCAGTCTTTGGATTGACGGCACTTGTAGTGTTCAAATGATAGTAGCCATTGCCTATTACCTTGTTGGCATATGTCATGGCATCGTCCCAACGTGCCTTGCCAGTATATACTTCTGAGTTAAGATATATTCTTGCAAGCAGGTTCCAAGCAGCCACGCGGTCGGCACGACCATATGTCGTCTTGCCAGGTTCTGCCATATCCTCAGAACATTCGAGCAATTCCTTCTCAATATAATCAAAGAACTCAGGACGTGTATATCTGACGGCATAGTCGGCAGACACGTTCTCGGTGAAGGCGGCATTGCCATAGAGATCCATAATCTGCGCATAATTGTAGGCACGGATGAATCTAACCTCGGCGTTTCTCTGGGCCTGATCGGCTGCATTACCATTTTGTGCAAGATAGAAGTTGCACATTGTGATGGTAAAGTAGAAGCGATAGTAGAGTGCTGCTGAGAAAATGCAGCTCTCACCCCATGAGTTATGCAGAAGCTCTGGCAGACCAGCGTCAGTAGCCCAAACCCAGTGAGCCTCGTCAGCTGTAAACTCGTTAAGGTAGAACATCATACGGAACAAGTCCGAACGTCCTTCATCTACATCATCCAAGTCGCCGTTTCCATTCGGTCCCGACTGTCCAGTCAAACTAAAGCTTGCATATATTTTGTTGAAAACGGCATCGTTGTCGAATTCCATTGTTTGCTGCGGGTTGATTGGGTCAACATCCAAATCGCCGACACACGACGACAAACTGACAGTCATAGCCAGTGCCGCAGCAGGTATAATTGATTTAAACATTCTTATTTTCATAATGCTCATTGTTTAAGGATTTAGAAATTAAGGTTAAGACCAAGAACACCAGTGAATGGACGTGGGTAGATGTTGCCATCATATCCGCCATTGATTTCCGGGTCAATTCCCTTATATTTTGTTATAGTGAAAACGTTCTGCGCTGTGGCATAGATACGTCCGCTGATAGGCAACTTGAAGAGTTTCTCAAAGCTATAGCCAATAGTAATGTTATCACACTTCAAGAACGATGCGTTCTGGATGAAATAGTCGGAAAGAGCATCCTCTGTTGACACATAATTCCATTTCTTCTCTAATACCATTGTTGGTACATTGTGCCAAGAGCTTCCGTTATAGAGACGTTCTACATCAACATTTGAGCTATTGGCCTCAACAGCATTGTAGGCATAGTTGCCAAGGCTTGCACGTAGTGAGAAGCTGAAGTCCCAGTTCTTGTAAATAAGCTTTGAAGTAAAGCCCATTAGTACATCGGCATCGGCCTTTTTGTAGAAGTAACGGTCGTTAGAATTGATGATGCCGTCACCATTTCTGTCTACGAACTCGCCTTCTATAGGCTGACCGTTCTTGTCGTAAACCTGCTGATATGTATAGTAAGCCGAAACTGGATGTCCTACTGCCCATGCCTGAATTCCGTCAGAACCAGCATCACCCACTGCAAGTCCGCCATGGAGAATCTTATAGTTAGGATCGTCACTTGCTACAAGCTTGTCAATCTTGTTGTCGTTGTAAGTAAAGTTGTATCCTACTTCCCAACGCCAATCCTTAGTAACAATAGGACGATAAGTGAGGGAGAACTCAACACCCTGATTATGAAGCTCACCTACGTTACTTGTCACCTTGTTGCGGAAGTTTGAGCCAGCTGCCACTGTAACGGTGTTGATGAGATCAGTCGTCTTGCGATAGTAGTAGTCGATGCTTGCCGTCAGTCTGTCATTGGCAAATCCGAGGTCAAGACCTACGTTGTATGTAGTTGTCTTTTCCCATGTCAGAGCGGAGTTGTAAGCATCTGGACGATAAGTGATTCCATCGCCAACTATTGGATAGTAAGCTCCAAGACCATTGGTTGTATAAGAAGCAAAATACAAATAGTCTCCGTTAATATCCTGCTGACCTGTCTTTCCCCAACCAAGACGTAGTTTCATGTCATTGATAGCCTTTACGTTGCGGAGGAAAGGCTCTTCCTTGATCTTCCATGCCAATGCAGCTGATGGGAATACGCCCCAGCGCTGGTCTTTATGGAAGCGTGATGAACCATCGTCACGGATGGTAAAAGTAAAGAGATAGCGATCGAGGAGAGAATAATTCAAGCGACCGAAGAACGATACGAGGTAGTTCTCGGTTTTGTATAGAGTGTTCTCTGAAGGCTGATATATTTCTCCTGCATGTTCTATGCTTGTATCAGGATAAGTACCATAGTAATAGTAGTCGGTCTTCTTATGGAAGTGCTGCCATTCATAGCCACCCATTACATCGATGTGATGAATCTCAGCAAAGTCCTTCAGATACTGTGCGTAGAGGTTAAGTGAGAGGTTGTAAGTGTCCTGAGTATTCCAGCCTTGGCTACCATAATAGTAGTTGTCATAATAATAACGGCTATACTCTTTGTTGCTCTTACCAGACTTTAAGTCCATACCTGCGTTCATGTGCAAGTGAAGGTCTTCAAATCCATGTATCTTATAGTCAAGCTCGATATTTCCGGTCAATTCCTTGCCCTTACCTTTGTCTGAAGCCTCGTTCAGATAATGCATCGGGTTGCGAGTTGCAAGAGAGTTAGGTGAAAAGCCCCAAACGGTATCGCCACGGTCAACTACACTATGATACTGGAAATAGCCACCGAAATGCTGCTTATAAAAATCGTCGTTCAAATAAACCGGCTTTGTGGGATCCATAGACACTGCTGCACCAATGGCACTTGTGTTACCGTATGATGTCTTCGAATACATACCCTTAGCATTGAAGTTTACTGTCAAGTGGTCGTCGAAGAATGTCGGGTTCAAGCTGACACTTGCTGTATAACGCTCATAGTCAGAAGTTCTGAGCACACCCTGTTGCTTGGTATAGCCGAGAGACACGCGATAAGGAAGATTCTTCAATGCTCCTGTAAGTGTAATATTCTGGTCGGTAGAAACTGCCGTACGGTAAATCTCATCCTGCCAGTTGGTGTCTGCGAAAAGATGCTGTGCTCCATCAGCTGGAGTACCATCAGCATTGTACTTCGACCAATAGCCCATATTTTTGTAGTAGTCGCTTGCCTGCCATTCATCATCACTCATACCACTGTTTGTCTTGATGAAGTTCATGTATTCACTTGCATTCATTACATCAACCTTCTTTGCAACGGCACTTACTGAAACGTTGCCATTATAAGAAATGGTTGGTTTCATGTTCTTGCGTCCCTTCTTTGTGGTGATGATAATCACACCATTAGAAGCACGGCTACCATAGATGGCAGTCGCAGAAGCATCCTTCAACACTGTGAAGCTCTCAATATCATTAGGGTTAACAAGGTTAAGTGGATTGGATGCGCCTTGCATTCCATAGTTATCCATTGCCAAACCATCAATAACAATAAGAGGTTCGTTAGACGCACTGAGCGATGATCCACCACGAATACGAATAGTAGCACCGCCACCTGGCTCACCACCATTGTTCTGTACATTAACACCAGCAATCTTACCGGTAATCATATCCTGTGCACTTACTTGTACACCTTTATTCATGTCATCCGGCTTGATTGCTGTAACCGAACCGGTCAGGTCGTTTTTCTTTGCGCGACCGTAACCAATAACGACTACGTTTTCGAGCACCTGGGCGTCATCCTTGAGGATTACTTCCACATTGGCAGCAGCCTTCACATTGGCGGGCTGATAGCCTACATAAGAGATGTTGAGAGTGGCACCTTGATCTGCCTTGATAGTAAAGTTACCATCGAAGTCAGTAATCGTACCACCGTTAGTACCTGCAACCCTTACGGTTGCACCGATGATCGGTTCGCCTGCGGAGTCCTTTACATGTCCTTTGACTGTAATCTGGGCGTAGGCACCGATTGAAAGAACGAGGCCGAAGAGTACGACCATCATTCTAAGCGGAATTCTAAAATTTACCTGCTTCATCATACATTATTATTTATTATTACTTTAGTTATTGAAAACTCAACTTTTTTGGTCTTGTTCTCGAATTTTTATCGATTTCACGGTGCAAAGGTAGGATTTCTTTGCTTATCTTATCCAATTTTTGACATAAATCATCAAATTTCTCTGCGCAATCGATTGCACAAAGTTTAATGCAATATTATTAAATGTTTGTGCGTGTATATAAATAAAAAGCAATAATTTTGCTCACGAAATCAAGTCAATCACGATGAAAAAGAACATAGAACTGACAATGAAGGACATCGCCAGGGAGTTTAACACCTCTGTGGCAACGGTGTCGAGAGCGCTGAAGGACTCGCCGCGAATAAGCGAGGAGAAGCGACGCGCTAT
The DNA here is from genome assembly GCA_945830345.1 of uncultured Prevotella sp. Lineage (GTDB taxonomy): Bacteria > Bacteroidota > Bacteroidia > Bacteroidales > Bacteroidaceae > Prevotella. The sequence continues at coordinate 5,686 of CALZYS010000060.1, read as the reverse complement.
TCAGGAGTTTGCCCGTGAGCATAACTTCTCTCCCAACATGCTTGCAGAGTCACTGCGCAACAGTCGTCTGATGCAACCTAAGATTATCGGGGTGATTGTGCCCGAGTTGTCGCATTACTATTTCTCCACAGTGCTTGCCGGCATCGAGGAGGAGGCAAGGGCTCGCGACTATCGCATCATGGTGGCTCAAAGCAACGAGAAATACGAGCGCGAGGTGAAGATATGCCAGTCGTTCTATGAGAACAGGGTGTGCGGCATCATCGTGTCGCAGGCCAAGGACACCACCAAGTATGATCATTTCAACCAACTTTTGGAGAATGGAGTGCCATTAGTGTTCTACGACCGCATCTGCACCGGTGTGAATGCCGACCGCGTGGTGGTGGACGACTATCAGGGAGCCTACAATGCCGTAACTCATTTGATAGAGACAGGATGCAAGCGCATTGCCTTCTATGGTTCGCCGATGACTCTCGAAATCTCCAAAAACAGATATAACGGTTATAAGGATGCACTGAAGCGACATGGTCTCGAGCCTGATGACTCTCTGATGAGATTCTGCGACAACCGTTCTGACGCTGAGATTGTTACGCCTGAACTATTACAACAAGTACCCCCCCCCAGATGCATTTTTCGCCGTCAACGACGACACTGCCATAGGTATTATGTATGCAGCCAAGAGAATGGGACTGAAGGTGCCGGACGATGTTTCGATATGCGGCTTCACCAATGGTCAGCGGGCCATTGCCTGCGATCCCATGCTCACCACAGTCGAGCAGCGTGGCAAGCGTGTTGGCGAGGAGGCTGCCGACATCCTCATCGGTCATGTCGAGGGAGCAATACCTCGCGACAAGGTAGAGAAGAGAATCGTCCGCACTAGACTGATTATCAGAGGTACGACGAGATAAATGAAGAATGAAGAATTAAAAATTAAAAATTAAAGATATGAAAAAGCAAAGACCTGATTTATCCTTTATGAAACTGTGGAATATCAGTTTCGGATTCTTCGGAGTGCAGATTGCCTACGCACTCCAGAGTGCGAATATCTCACGTATATTCGCCACACTTGGGGCCGACCCCCACTCACTGAGTTATTTCTGGATACTGCCGCCGCTGATGGGTATCGTGGTGCAGCCCATTGTGGGAACGCTAAGCGACAAGACATGGTGCAGATTCGGACGTCGCATACCTTATTTATTTATAGGAGCGGCAGTGGCTGTGCTCGTTATGTGCCTGCTGCCCAATGCCGGTTCGTTTGGCATGGCGGTAAGTACGGCTATGACCTTTGGTCTTTGCTCGCTGATGTTTCTCGACACGAGTATCAACATGGCGATGCAACCGTTCAAGATGCTCGTGGGAGACATGGTCAACGAGAAGCAGAAAGCCCTCGCCTACTCCATCCAGAGTTTCCTCTGTAATGCCGGTTCGCTCGTTGGCTACGTGTTCCCGTTCCTGTTCACCTTCCTCGGCATCAGTAATGTGGCAGCCAAGGGTGTTGTGCCCGACTCCGTCATCTATTCCTTCTATATCGGAGCCGCCATTCTTATCCTCTGTGTCATCTACACCACAGCCAAGGTGAAGGAGATGCCACCTAAGGAATATGCTGAATATCACGGACTTGACAAGCCGCTCGACGAAGAGAAGGTGAACATATTCCAACTTCTGAAGGATGCCCCTACCGCATTCTGGTCGGTGGGTCTCGTACAGTTCTTCTGTTGGGCAGCCTTCATGTATATGTGGACATACACCAACGGCGGTATTGCCGAGACATGCTGGAACACCACCGACACAGCGTCTCTCGCTTATCAGGATGCCGGCAACTGGGTGGGAGTGCTCTTTGCCGTGCAAGCCATCGGCAGTGTCATCTGGGCTGTTATCATTCCACAGATCAAGGACCGCAAGATAGCTTACAGTCTTAGTCTCGTGATTGGTGGTGTAGGATTCATTATGATACCGTTCATCCACAACCAGTATATGCTGTTCGTGCCCTATTTCATGATCGGTTGCGCATGGGCAGCCATGCTTGCTCTGCCGTTCGCCATTGTCACCAACGCCCTTGAGGGCTACGGACACATGGGAGTGTATCTTGGGCTGTTCAATGGCACCATCTGTATTCCACAGATTGCGGCAGCAGCCCTCGGAGGCATTGTGTTCCAACTGATTGGCGGTCGCCAGTGCGACATGCTTATGGTGGCAGGCATACTGCTTGTCATCGGTGCAATATGCGTCTTTGGGGTGAAGGACCGTACACTAAAGCAAGCAGAGGCTGCCAATCCCAAACAAGAGCTGATTGACATGTAAAAAGATAGGAAAAGCGGGAATTGTGCAATCGATTGCGCAGTTTTTCTCGCTTTTCCTCAACATTTACTTGACCTATTGAGATATATTTAGTAATTTTGCAGCAAAATAATAACAATTTGAATTATGACAATACTATTAAACCTCTCGTACAACACCGTATTTGGTGAAGAATTGGTTGTCAACCTCGTCAAGGGTGACAATCCAGCGGATGTTGTGCAACAAAAAATGAACACCTTGAACGGCAGCGAATGGACTTGCCGAGTAAACGTGCCAGAGGGCATGGACTTAGTCAACTATTTCTATAGCGTTGAGAAAAACGGAGTGCTATCACGTCAGGAATGGCAGTTGCAGCCGCATACTCTCCGTCTTTCAGCATCCAAGTCGGACAGCTTCGTGGCATACGACCGCTGGAACGACATTCCCGAGGATGCCTATATGTACAGTTCTGCCATCACCGATTGCGTGGCCAAGCGCGCCAAGGGCAAGACTGTGAAGACAGCCTCCACACAGGCTGTCATCATCAAGACCAAGGCTCCCCAACTGCGCTCCACCGAGCGTCTCGCCATAATGGGCGACGGCAAGGTGTTAGGCGACTGGGAATCCACCAAGGCAGTGCAGATGGAAGAGTTTGCCCCCAACGAGTGGATGGTTGCCATCGACGCGAAGAAGGTGAAGGACAACCGACTTGAGTTTAAGTTTGTTGCCCTCGACGAGAAGTTGGATTACACCCCGTTGTGGGAGACACGCGACAACCGCACTATCGACCTGCCCGAACTCAAGGACGGCGAGAGCGTGGTGTATGAACTCGACACCGCATTCTTCCCCATCTTCGCATGGAAGGCTGCAGGAGTGGTCGTTCCCATCTTCTCGCTGCGTTCAGAGGGTAGTTTCGGTGTGGGCGACTTCGGCGACCTCAAGATGATGGTTGACTGGGCTGCCAAGACCAATCAGCGCGTCATACAGATACTGCCCATCTACGACACCACCATCACCAACACCTGGACCGACTCTTATCCTTATAATAGTATAAGTATATACGCTCTCCATCCACAATATGCCGACCTTCGCCAACTGCCCGAACTCAAGGATGCCGAGGTAAGGAAACGCATGGAGGCACTGCGCAAGGAACTCAACGCCCTGCCGCAGATTGACTACGAGCGTGTGAACAACGCCAAGCGCGAGTATCTGCGCCTGCTGTTCGAACAGGAGTTTATCGCCACAAGCAAGAAAGCCGCTTTCAAGAAGTTCTTCGACGACAACAAGGATTGGCTCGTGCCCTACGCTGCCTTCAGCTTCTATCATGAGAAATACGGCACTGCCACATTCTCGGAGTGGCCCGACCACCACACGCTTCCCGACGACGAGCGCGAGAAGATGGGCACTGCCGGGACAAAGGAATACAAGTCGGTGGCTTACTGGTATTTCATCCAGTATATCCTCGACTCACAGTTGCGCGATGCGCATAACTATGCACAGTCCAACCGCGTGCTGCTCAAGGGCGACATCCCCATCGGAATCAGTCGCGACGGTGTGGAGGCATGGGTAGAGCCCAAGTACTTCAACCTCAACGGACAGGCAGGAGCACCACCCGATGCATTCTCAGCCAATGGTCAGAACTGGGGCTTCCCCACATACAACTGGGATGCCATGCTCGCCGACGGATGCTCATGGTGGGTGCGCCGATTCCGCAAGATGGCGGAGTTCTTCGATGCCTATCGTATTGACCACGTACTCGGTTTCTTCCGCATTTGGGAGATTCCTTCGCATGCCGTCCACGGACTGCTCGGACAGTTTGCCCCAGCTCTCGCCATGACCCGCGAGGAGATTGAGGGCTACGGACTGCGATTCGACGAGGATCGCTACACCCGTCCGTTTATCACGGATTGGACCCTCGACCGCATGTTCCATGAGCGTACCGACGAAGTGAAGGAGAAGTATCTCGACCGCCTCGACGACGAGCGCTATCAGATGAAGCCCGAATACGACACCCAGCGCAAGGTGGAGCAGGCATTCAAGGGTGTGACCGACGAGAAGGAGATATGGCTTCGCGACGGACTCTATGCGCTCATAAGCGATGTTCTGTTCCTGCGCGACCACAAGAATCCCAACAAGTTCCATCCGCGCATCGGAGTGCAACTCGACTTCATCTACGAGCAACTATGGGACAACGACAAGTATAACTTCAACCGCCTCTACAACGACTATTTCTATCGTCGCAACAACCAGTTCTGGTATCAGGAGGCAATGAAAAAGATGCCTAAGCTAACACAAGCCACTCGTATGCTCGTATGTGCCGAAGACCTCGGTATGGTGCCCGACTGCGTGCCATGGGTGATGAACCAGTTGCGCATCCTGAGTCTTGAGATACAGTCGATGCCAAAGGACGACACAGTGCGCTTCGGTCATCTCTCGCGCAATCCCTATCGCTCGGTGTGCACCATCTCCACCCACGACATGTCAACACTACGTCAGTGGTGGGACGAGGACTACGAGCGCACACAGGACTACTATAACTCAATGCTCCATCGTGGCGGTGCGGCACCTCATCCGCTGCCCGGTTGGCTTGCCAAGGAGATTGTGTCGCGTCATCTCACCAGTCCGTCGATGCTCTGTCTGCTCTCTCTTCAGGATTGGCTCTCAATCGACGAGAAACTGCGCCTTGCCGATGCCGATGCCGAGCGCATCAACATCCCAGCCAATCCACGCCACTACTGGCGCTATCGCATGCATCTCACCATAGAGCAACTCCTCGCCTCTGACGATTTCAACCAGACGGTGAAAGAGTTGGTGAAGAACAGCGGAAGATAAAACTATATTTTTAAAACCACAGAGATAAAGAGATAAAGAGTTTTAGGTTTTATGGAGTCGGTCGCAAGCGACGGAGGACACAGAGTACCATGCGGCAGACATAATGCGCAGCCCTCTGAGAACTCTAAATGCCTTGGCATTCAATCTCTATAATAATTGAATACTCTTAACCTCTTAATCTCTGTGGTTCAAAAAAAAATAATTAAATAATCAAAAATAGGTATGAAAAAGATTAGTGTTATCCTTTCTGCACTGCTGTTGCCGCTGATGGCAATGGCACAGAGCGTCAGTTCGCCTGACGGAAACGTAACTGTAAAGTTCTCTCTCGCTGATGGTGGCATCCCCACCTACGAAATGACTTATAAAAACAAGGCTGTGGTTAAACCCAGTAGATTGGGACTCGAACTTGCCAAGGACAAGCATGCCTCTAAGGGCAAGAAAGAGACCGACCTTATGGACGGATTCAAGGTGACTAACACCAAGACCTCCTCCTTCGACGAAACATGGACTCCCGTATGGGGTGAATGGTCGCAGATACGCAACAACTACAACGAACTTGAGGTCAGCCTCAACCAACCCT
>CALZYS010000059.1 GCA_945830345.1 uncultured Prevotella sp. | reverse complement strand
AAGCCGCTAAGGTCGTTGGGCGAAGTGATGCGGTTGGTGAGGATGTATCTCAACATCGCGCCACGGCATGACTTCGCCCATACTGCCTGCATCTTAAGATTCCCATTCTTCTGACGAACGTAAAATAACGGATGCACCACGGTGACCTCCTGGCAGACACGCTTCCAGTCGAAGAGATGCTCGTATTCCTCGGTGGAGAGATGAAGCAGAATGCCATCGTCGGCCTTCACACTGTCTATGAGTACGTCGGTGAGGGTATCGCGCCAAAACTTGTTGACGGGAATGTCTTCGGCTGAAGGCAGATGCACGCAGTGCTCCATGCGGTAGGGAACCACGCCGTCCATCGGGCGGAGCAATCCATATAGGAAACAGGTTATCCACAGGTGGTCTTGTGCGAACTTGAGGTCGGCGTCGTCGAGGGTGTGAGCCTTGAGATGCTTGTAGGCCTGTCCGTTGTATGCCATTATTGCCGGCATCTTCTTGGCAGTGAAGAAGTTCTGGTATCGCTGCCAGTTTTCGGCAGCCAAGGAGCGGCTGCAGTCGAGTTCGCTTTCCAGTTTGTCGATGTCCATACCCGCCATGTCCAATGCAATCCGGTTGGTGATGCTTTGGAATTGTGGTTCCGTCCACGGCAGTCTTTCAGTCCTGTCGTGCATTATCTTAGCGTTTGCTAGTAGTATCTGCATATTAGTTAATAATGTTACGGGGGCTATTTCCTCACGCTCATCTCGATGACTGCCTTGTCGTGGTCGTCGGTGAGGATGAGCGAGCCGGACTTTGTGAAGCGGTATTTCTTCACTTTTGAGAGAGCCTCCATAATCTTGGTCTCGGTGGACATGTCGGGACACATCATCCGTGTCATCCCCATCTGACTAAGGTCGATAGTGCCCTTCTTGGCATCGCCCTCTGCCTTGAAACCTCCGGTGAGGCTGTTGCAGCTGGCATTGCCATACACACGATTCTTCTCTACGTCAAGACCGATGAAAGGAGTCTTTTCTCCCTTGTTTTCGAGAGCCTGTCCGTCAATCTTGTCAATGTTCCACTCGTGAGTCATTGCGTCTTTCATGGTTGTCTTCTGGCAGGAGCAGCCTGTGAGTGCTGCTACAACTGCTGTTGCGATAAATAGTTTTTTCATTTCTTTTATGTATTAAATTATTAATTCGGCTGCAAAGTTACTATGAAAAAGGCAAATACGGAAATGTTTTAATATCTTTTATCTATTATAAACGTATGATAGTTCGTATTTATTGATGCCAATGACAATGATGCGCCTGAACATGGTGGCGGCATTCCAGACTGTCACTATATGGTTATCGTACATACAAAAAAAGGGAAGCTTAGTTGCTTCCCTTTTTTGCAAGATGTGCTTCCATTTATAGATGGAGGCACTTTTTTTCATCGTTATTTCAGATATGTTTTCGTAATTACTTTATTATCAGAAGTTCTTTGTCTTACTATGTTTATTCCTTTGGATGGCTTGTTTAGGAGCATTCCACTGACGTTGTAGTATTGGCATGATACGATGTTTTGTTCTGTCCTCGTGGTTATACCAGTTGAAATACTGATGGTAGAGGGTTGGCTAAGACTTCCGTATTCATTTACTGCCTTGATGGTATATGAGGCAGAAGTGCCATTGATGATAAAGCTGTTGTCCTTGGTGAAGCCTACGACCTTGTCGTTGCCATCGATGATGACATAGCAGATGGCATATTCAGACCTTGTCCATGTCAACGTTTTGTCGTTTTGGTCATATTTGAGGTTTGTGGGTGCATCCACCGGTTCGAAGAACTTACGCGGATTCCAGTCGTCGGTGCCAGCTGTCACGGCTTCGTATGTATATTTGGCAGCCTCTCCGGAAGACAATACAGCCTGACGGGTAACAGGACTTGTTTCTCCGTTGGCCAGTTTGTCCTCGTCCACCTTGTAAGTGGTGCGTCGGTTGTTCAGGTCAACGGGATTTCCATCGGCATCCATGGTGTTGTACTCGGCAAAGAGTTTGGGGGCGATATGCCACTCACTCCATCCCTCTGCGGCGAGAGTGGTATTCAATGTGGTATTAATCCATACGGCTATCGGCTGATTTTGCCATGCGCGTCCCAGTTTGTTGCTACCTCCCTTGCCGTCGATGGTATTGTTTACCATTACATATCCCCACTTCGTGCCTGCCGGATGGCTTGGAGCTACGATGACACTGCCCAAACGTGCAAGGCGGAAGGTGGAGTTCTCTATGTAGTTGTTGCCTGCACCATAATAGAAGTCAACAGCACCTTCAATGAGGCAGTTGTTGACATACTGGCGGGCACTGGAGCTGCGCACGTCGGTGTACCACGTGTCTTGGAACGAGCGGAACCAGCAGTTGTTGAAAGCTTGGCGGTCGTTGCGCGAACTCATTGCCAATCCCATCGGACCTGCCTGTTTCTCTACTCCATAACTGTTTATATATGAGATGTTTTCCGTATAGAAGTCGGTGCTGTTCACTTGCACCACACTCTGCTTGCCGTATGTTATTGATGAGGGGTTGTTGGTGCTGTATTCCCAACCGATGTCGGATGAGCTTCCGTTATTAATCCAGAACTTTATGACAGTCTGCTTCTTGTCCTGCCCAATGAGGTGGATGAAAGGTTTGTTCTCGGGAATGGTTACCAATTCCTCGTACTGTCCGTTCTTGACAAAGATGAGCCAAGGGGCAATGCGGTTAGCAGGGGCATTGTCAATCGCTTCCTGCACACTCTTGTAGTCGCCTGTGCCATCTTGTGCCACTACAGCGTCATAGACTTTAGGAGCAGGCATGGGGCGTTGCATAACGGTGAAGGTGATGTCGCGGGCAGGGAAGGCATTGCCGTTCATGTCGGTTATGGCCTGTTCGCCGATACTCAGTGTATAGGTATTGCCGTATTCGAGTCCGTGATAAGAATATGTCACACTCTTGCTGCCGAACGAGCCTGTCAATGTCTCGCCATTTAGCACTACACTGCCAGTACCGGCTTTTACGCGTTCATTGAAGCTTAGTACAATATTTCCGCGTGCCGATGCTGCTGTACTGCCCTCAGCAGGTGAAGTGCTAACAAGCTGTGGAGCTTCAGTGTCATCTGCTGCATTTTGGTCGGCATAGACGATAACGTCAGCCAAGTAGAAACCTTCGGTTCCTGAGTGGTTGCCGCCATCAAAGAAGTCGCTGGTTTCATCTTCTATCCAGCGGATATGCACCATGCCGTCGATAGTCTTGGTGTCGAGTTCGCAGTCAAGACTTACCCACTCGCTGTTGGGATTCTCAGTAAATGTCAGTTCCTTGATGGTCTCAAAGCCCTCTATTGCACTGGTGGTGCTAAGTTGCATAAGTTGGCGCTTGCGCACGCAGTTGTTGTTGGCTGCAACATAACTGTGGATTTTTATCTTATCGTAGTCCTTGACACTAAACGAAGCAACGAAGGCGCGCGGAATCTGCTCGTTCTTGCTCCAGTCTGTATATCGGCGTGCCGCCCACATCTCCTTGCCACCGAATGAGGCCTTGCCGCTGCCCCAATTGGTTGAGGTGCAGCCCGGTCCCTCATAGAACTGCATGACACCCGTATTGTCTGTCGAAAAGGCATAGTCGGCAGGACGGTTGTTGCGTGCAGAGTTCTTGTCGTTATTAAAATCCCAAGCCACAATGAACGGAATAACGTCAAAAGTGGCTGTCACTTCGGTGTTGCCGTTGACCGTTATGGTTCGTGTCAGTTCGGCACTGTTGTTTTCCCATGTCAGGAAATTTGTCACATTGTTAGGAATAACGGTCAGTGCCACTTCTGTGCCGGCATCATATTTGCCGTCGATAGGTTCTGGCGACATTACAATCTCTCCCCATTTTGCACCGTCACCGTCCTTATTGACAGTTAGCGAATAGGTCTCAACCTTTCCAAACACAGCCTTTGCTGTGGTGTTGCCGCAAACAGTAGTTGTATATGTTGAGGTTGTGCTCACAGTATTGCCTCTGTCGTCAAGCCATTCCTTAGGCTTATATCCTGGCAGTCCCTTTCCTGTAAAGCTGATATCGGTGCCACTGACAGCAGCGTCTCCAACTGGTGACATCGTGACATATCCGCCCTCAGCCGGTTCAGCTGCGGTGATGATGCTGTAGGGTGTCTCGCTACCGAGGGGCTCACCTGTAACCTTAAAGCTGTTCAGATACATGTCGCCAGTGGCTTTGTCATCATAGCCGATGAGGGCGCGTATCTTGACATTCGGTTTGTTGTCAACAGCCAATTCTGCCTTCGACTCGTTAAAGTTACTCCAGCTGCTGCCTGTGTTGTTCAGGGCGCTGCTACATCTCCAAGTCGTTCCTCCGTCTGTAGAAACCAGTATATTAACAGGAAGAGTACGACTGTTGTTACCCGACATACGGCATGAGAACTGTAAGTTCTTGTAACCTTCGGCAGACAGTTCCACCTCGGCAAAATTGTAGTGCTGTGTAGCATCGGTGGGATTAGTGATTTGCTGTGGTTCTGCTGTGTACATGCGCAATGCACCGTTGTTGTAGTTGGAGATATACCACTTCTTGCTGATATTTGCCGACAAAATGGTCAGCGTGCTGTTAGTGGCTGCACCAGAGGTGGGATAGAAGAAAGGTTGTTGTGTGTCGAATGTGTACTCCATGTTTACCTTTGACTCGTTGGAGGCGGTATAATAGGTCTTTGCGCCATCCTGAGAGGTTTGGGTGTACCTCACGTTGTTTGAGAAGTCCCAAGCTGCCAGTGTCACCTGGTCGGCCCGTACTGTCTGCAAGCCTATAGCCTGCAGGAACGTAGCTGCAAGAGCTAACAATCGAAAACAGTGTTTCATTTTCTTGTTGTTTTAGTTATTAAAAAATTTATGTGTTGAAATCTTGCCATTAGGGCAGTTCTCTTTCTTTATAATAATGCCATGCGAGTCTTTGCTGACTTGGCGGCCATGAATATCATAATAGGTTACCGACGACGGTTCATCTGCATTAATGTAATATATGCCTGACTTGTCAGATAAATGAAGACCTATCTCCATATTGGCAATTCCCACCTGTTTGGTATTTGCCAAACGGTATATGTACAAGCGCAGTTCACAGGTTTCCTTTGATACCTTAAATGTATTTTCTGTCAGATCTATCTCATGTAAGGGAGAGTCGGAACTATTGCTTGCCACAGGATTGAATCCTGCCTCCAGTATTGTCTCTTTCCCGTCGCCATCAACCCATTTGGTGTCAATATATCCGCCGCTGGTTCCGAAACGAACAGCGTGGAAACAGATTTTAGACGGTATAACTTCAATTCCTTCGGGGAGACAGATGTTGTATGTTACAACAGCACTCTCTACAGGCGATTTTGTTTCTGCGGTTGGCTGGAACAATGTAAATGTTGTGCCTTGCACAGTGCGTTTTTCCTTGATGGTCAGATTCTCTGTCATAGAATATTCTGCACTGGTCACCTTCGTGTCATCACTTGCACTGCCTTTTTCTCCACTACAGCCACTATCCATCGTCCACTTTATGGTCACGTCGGTTGACAGATTTCCTCCGTTGATGGCTTGGGCGGGTTCTCCCATCAATACGGCACCGGCATACTGTTTCTCGGTTATCTCATCCACAAGAGCGTTCAGATAGACTTCAAGCATGGTATATCCTTCTTCGTTTTTTAAATTGCCGTCATTAGCATCATTCGCATCCAGCCCATGTGCCTTTTCCCAACTGTCTGGCATACCGTCTCCGTCAGTGTCGGTGGGTGCTTCTGTCTGTATCAATACGGGCCATGGCGACCAGTCATTTGATGCTCCCGCTGGTTTCAGGTCGGTCTGACTGTCAATGATACCTCCCTTGTTGGCTGATGCCCCCTTGAATGTGGCTGTGCCATTACGACATTCTGTAATGAGACGTTCATCTATGGCATCTCGCCGCAAGGAACAGCCGGCATAGTCGAGCACCATTGCGTAAGCATCCTGTGCCGTATGCTGGTGGAATTCAGGTATAATGCCCAGCGGTTCATCGCTGCGCAAGTCATTCTTCGACGGATTGCCGTTGACGAGAGTAGTGCTGTTGATGATCACTCCCGCCCAGTTGTCATTGGTAATATTGCTGTATTTGGTGTTCACATTGCCTGTAATGTAGTATTTGCCCCATACGCTGGTTTTGCCGTCACCAGGCGTGGCATCGTCAATACCGATAAACCTGTTCTTGGAACTGCTGGTTGTTGCAGGTCCTGGTTTCCAATAGTTGTTCACCATATTAATATACATACCCTCCGCACCATAACAGCCATTGCCGCTCCAGTTGTAGATAACGTTGTTGCGCATGTCGGTCTTGTGGTCTTCCAAAGGCATTACGTTACCGGTGCCGAAGCGTGGTGTGCGCGAGTCGTGGTGGATAATCATATTATGATAATATGATGCTCCCAAACCTCCCCAAATGGCACCGTATCCATGAGCTTGCTTGGGATGTTTGCTCATGCGCAGGCTCTCGCTGATGATACACCATTGCATGGTAAAGTCATAGTTGGCATAAAAAGAGGCGCACTCATCTGTACACCACGAAATGGAACAGTGGTCAATTATGACATTATGGCAAAAGCGTCCGCCAAAAGCATCTGCGCCCTCGGCCTCATCGACAGTAACCTTCTCGTCTCCCATACGGAAACGAAGGTATCTTACAATGATGTTATTTGCATTCACCATCACAGGATAGTCAGCAAGACATATACCGTCACCAGGGGCAGATTGACCGGCGATGGTGATGTTAGGCTTGCTAATATTCAACTGTTTGTTCAGATGGATGGTTCCTGACACTTTGAACAGGACAGTAACATTGGAGAGGTTCTCCACGGCATAACGCAAGGTGCCAGGGACGTTTCCGTCCTCCAATGTTGTAACATAATACACAGAACCACCGCGTCCACCTTTGGTGTAGCGGCCATAACCGTCAGCCCCAGGAAAAGCAGGGACTTGGGCTTGGACGCTGCTGAATAAGGTCAGCAGCATTCCTGTTAAAAATAGCATGGTTTTCTTCATAACTTGTAATTAAGAGTTTGTCTTATTGTGCAAAATTATGAAGAAAAACATATTCTTGGGTGGATAATTATCTAAAATATCATAACAGGTACAATAATCCTCTTGATTTGGATTATTTCCAACCAATTGTGCACAATAATGTACCTTTGGCAAGGATAAAATTTGTAATTTTGCAGCGAACAAAATTCCATAAGTATGAAAAAGAATATAAAGACAACTAAACGAATCATTATGGCATCGCTCATAGCATTATGGGCATCGCCAATTCTCGCACAAGAGAATGTCCTGTGGTATGACAAACCTGCAACTCACTGGGTGGAGGCATTGCCTTTGGGCAACGGCAGATTGGGAGCTATGGTATATGGTGGCGTGGAAAGCGACACTATCCAGCTCAATGAAGACACGTTCTGGAGCGGGTCACCCTACAACAACGTCAATCCGAAGGCACTCGCCGTACTACCTGAGATACGCAAGGCCCTTGACCATGGTGACTACCATACGGCACAGATTCTCGCTATGCACAATATCACTGCCGACAGAAACATCACGGGACACGGTATGATGTATGAATCGGTGGGGAACCTCGTGCTGACATTTCCTCATAAGCAGTCATCAGACTATCGCCGTCAGCTGAGTCTCGACGAAGCAGTGGCAACCACTACTTACTGTACGCAAGGCGTTTGCTATGAGCGCAAAACGATAACGTCGCTTGCCGATGATGTAACCCTTGTCAAGCTGAAGTCAGACAAGAAAGGTCAGCTCGACTTCAATGTCTCCTTTGTGGGTCCACTGAAGAAACAGAGAGTGACAGCTAAGGTATATCAGGCTGGACGTGACATGCTGCGAGTGTTCAGCCATCCTACTGCGACAAATGCCGAGAACGTGCCAAATGCCTTGCATTGCGTCACATATATTAAGGTTATACCCACAGGCGGAAGCGTGACGGGAAGCAATGGTAATGTGAGTGTAAATGGTGCTGATGAGGCATTGATCGTCATTAGTTCCGCCACAAACTTTTTGCGTTATGACTGTGTAACTGGTGATGCCGAGGCAAAGGCAATAGAAAGGCTTGACAATTATTTGGCAAAGGCAGAGCCATTCGCACAATCGCTTGGTAATCACACGGCACGGTATAAAGAACAGTTTGACAGGGTGAAGCTCGACTTGGGACATAATGCGGTACAGGAGAAGAAACCCACTGACGTGCGCATTAAGGAGTTCTCGCAGACTGAAGACCCCGGACTTGCCGCCACATATTTCCAGTTCGGACGTTATCTGCTTATCAGTTCATCTCAAAAAGGCACACAACCGGCAAACTTGCAGGGAATATGGAATCCCGATGCCGACCAATATCCGGCATGGGACTCTAAATACACAACAAATATCAATGTAGAGATGAACTACTGGCCAGCTGAGGTAACGAACCTCTCCGAGTGTCATTCACCTTTCCTTCAGATGGTAAGCGACGTGAGCGTGACGGGGCGTCGTTCCGCTTGCGAGATGTATGGCGCAAGAGGTTGGACGTTGCACCACAATACAGACTTGTGGCGTTCGACTGGAAGTGTTGATTATCACTCTTGCTCCATCTGGCCGACTTGCAATGCATGGTTCTGCTCTCATCTGTGGGAACACTATCTCTACACAGGTGACAAGGACTTCCTTCGTGAAGTGGCTTATCCCATTATGGCAGAGGCTTCTCGTTTCTATCAGGACTTCCTTGTCAGAGAGCCAAAGACGGGATATCTTGTGGCATCCCCGTCGCACTCGCCGGAGAACCACCCTGGTATGAAGAAGTATTATGATGAGAAATTCCAAAAGGAATCTGCTCCTGCCGTTTTCGCTGGTGTGGCTATGGACAACCAGATGATTTACGACCTTCTCTATTCTACCCGTTTGGCAGCTGACGCACTTGGCGTTGACCGTGATTTTGCCGATAGTCTTGATGCTATAAGGCGGCAGTTGCCTCCGATGCTGGTGGGTAAGTATGGTCAAGTGCAGGAATGGCTCGAAGATTGGGATTTGGAGAAATCCGGTCATCGCCATTTGTCTCACTTGTGGTGTCTGTTCCCAGGCCGTCAGGTGTCGCCCTATAGTAATCCTAATGCAATGGCGGCAGCACATAAGTCGCTTATAGGCAGAGGTGATGCTTCGCGCGGATGGTCAATGGGATGGAAGGTATGTTTGTGGGCACGTATGCTCGATGGCAACCATGCATACAAGCTCATTGAGAACCAGTTGAAGCTGAAATCGCCATCGGCTACCATACGCGATCAGGACGGTGGCACTTATGCCAATATGTTTGACGCCCACCCTCCTTTCCAAATTGACGGCAACTTCGGTTGTTGTGCCGGCATGGCAGAGATGCTTATGCAGAGTCATGACGGAGCGATGCACCTGCTACCCGCTCTGCCCGATGTGTGGAAGTCGGGAACAGTAAAGGGGCTAAAGTCACGTGGCAATTTCGAGATTGTCAATATGTCATGGGAAAACGGTAAATTGCAGTCGCTGACAGTTCGCTCTAATCTTGGCGGCAACTTGCGTCTGCGTTCAGCAGTGCGTCTTAAGGGTAAGGGATTAAAAATGGCAAAGGGCATGAATGTCAATCCACTGATGCAGACGTATGACATTCCTGCCCCGAAGGTAAGTGACCCGTCAAAATTGGTTGCAGTATCCCTACAGCCAACTTATCTCTATGATGTAGAGACTAAGGCAGGCCAGGTTTATTCCTTTGAAGCAAGATAATCCTTGGGCAGGCAGCCTGTCAGTTTCTTGAAGCAGCGGCTAAAATATTTAGGGTCGGAAAATCCACACTTGTAAGCCACGTCAGAAACGCGTATGCCTTTTTCCCTGAGTAATACCCTTGCATGGCTGATGCGTATGTTGAGAATGTAGTTGTTGGGGGAACTGTCGAAAATCTTCTTCATGCGAATGAAGAGTAGTGTGCGGCTGACGTTCATCTCCTTGGCTAAGTCCATTACGGAAAGGTCAGCATTGTCGATATTCTGTTCTACGTATGTCTTCAGACGTTCACCAAATGCCTTGTCGTCTGCACTCAGTCCCAAAGCAGTCTCTTGCTTTATTTCTTTCACACTTTCAGTGATGGGCAGCAGCTCTTTGAGTTTTGAGCCCATCACTGCAATCTGTTCCTTGCTGGTGAGTTGTACGTCGCGAAGTTCGCGTTTCAGATACCTTATATATCTTATTGTACTGATTACGGATGTCACTACAAAGACAAGTATCCCTCCATAGAACATCCATGCCCAGGGTGTCTCGTTGAAGCTGGCGGCACGATGGAGTGTGACAATCTGTTCGTTGTCAACCCAAACCCCGTCACTGTTGGTTGATTTGACATGCAGTTTGTATTTGCCGGGGGCGAGACCGACGTAGTTTAGCTCATTCTTCCGTGTGTAGCGCCAAACCGAGTCAATGCCGTCCATACGGTAGGCGTAGATTATTTCTTCGTTCTTGTCGTAATCGAGGGCGGCGAAGTGTATGCTGAAGTTACGTTCATCGGTATCTAGTTTAACGTCTTTGTTACAGTCAAAAACGATAGGTGGACAATAACGGCTCTTTTCCATTTGTTTGGGGCTGAGTGTTATTGTTCCCTTTGTTGTCCCTATAACCACACTTCCGTCGGCAAGAAGCGAGGGTGTCGTTTCTGTGAAAAAGTTGCACTTGTCTGTTAACAGGTTCCAGTAGTTGGTGGCAATTCCGGTCTTTACATTTAGAAGGCTGATTGAGCCAGCCGATACTATCCATAGATTTCCCGCATGGTCTTCCACTAAAGTTTGAATTTGGTCAGAAGCTATGCCCTCGTTCACAGAATAGTGCTTGAAACTTATGTTGTCACAGAGTAGTTTTGACGACATTATTCTGTCTGTTCCTCCTCCCGCTGTACCGAGGAATATGCTTCCATTCTTCATTTGCAGTATCTCCACAACGTAATTGTTGCTTATGCTGTTGATATTCTCGGGAGAACGACGGTTTATGTGGAATTTTGTATTTTCGTATTTTCTGTCAAGTATGAATGAATATACCCCATCGTTTGAACCGAGCAATACTGTGCCGTCTTTGCAAGTCCAAATACAACGGCTTTTCATCCCCGATTTTGGAAATTGTTTCAGCTTGTTGTCCATGTTGATGAATAGTATAGTGCCATCGGGTTGTGATTCGCCAATATTCAGACCACCGCCGTATGTGGCGATAAGCAGTCGATGGCGTGTATCCTCCTTAATACAATAGACATTTTCGCAGTTTAGGCTGAAGGTATTTCCACGTTGTGGCATGAAGTGTGTTATGGTGTAATTACCCTTAGAAGGAATAAGTCTGAATAGCCCTCCTGGCTTGCAGCCAATCCAAATGTAGCCTTTGCTATCTTCATATATATCGTATGCCGAGTAGCCAAAACGTGTGCGCAAGCTGGACAATTCACCTTTGGGACTGAGCCATCTGATGGTCCCATCAGTGTGCCTCACACTGATAAATCCTTGTTTGTCGGCTACCCACAACTGTCCGTCCCGGTTGCTGAGTAATGCACTTATCACTTCTTCGTCTGCTCCGTTGGTGCGTAATGTACTTATTGGTTTCTTTACGCATGAGATACGTTGTAGTCCACGGTTGGAGTATGTCCATACACCATCTTGCCTGTCAGTCATGAGATAGCTGAATTCAATGACCTTGAATTCATCCACCCGCTTGAGTATTGCAGCGTCGTGTTGCGTTATCTTAGGAATATGTGGTTTGACGTTTTTGCCCTTATATGGTTCAAACTTGTGCTCTTTAGTATTAAATATGTATGTTTTCTCGTTTGATATGCAGATGATGTTGCCGTATTCGTCTTCTTCTATATAAGATATACGATTGGTTTCCAATGGCGACTTGTCGCCAGGCTTTGCCTTGAAGGTATGGAAGCGGTAACCGTCGTATCGGCGCAAACCGTCCCATGTGGCAAGCCATATATAGCCTTGCCTGTCTTGGATTACATGTTGTACGACAGTAGTGGAAAACCCTGACTCCTCACCGAAAGTCTGTATCCGAATAGTGTCATTGTTTAAGACCTCGATAGGATAGATAGGCGTGGAGATTGTGATTGTGACGGTTAATAATATTGACTTTATATTCATAAATAATACTTTTTTATTGCAAAAGTACTAAATAAAACGATATAAAGTGCATTTTTGTCCAAAAAAAAGTGTTTTGTACTTTTTTTGTGCTTATTATGCACTAAAGATGCTGCATAAACCTCTAATTTTGCACAAAAATTAATCTATTAAAAGGGCTCTACAGATATTGTCCTGGCTTTTATCCACGGACAATATCTGTAGAGCCAATTTTTCTCGATTTCTGTTATATTTTGCAATCTATTTTTACTAAATTCTTCATTATATCACACCCATTCAAAGGGTGGGAAACTTCAGTTAAATTATTAATTCGGCTGCAAAGTTACTACGCAAAAAGCAAATACGGAAATGTTTTAATATCTTTTATCTATTATAAACGTATGATTATTTGCTCATTTCGTCTATTTTACTTACCTTTGCCGCTAAAAAACACACGATATGATGACTGAATCGCCAATACTTGCATTGCAGCAACAACGCATGCTGCTTGAGATAGAATACAATGTGGACAAGGAGGAACACCGCCGACAGATGGAGGCTCGTGGACTCGACAGACTCGCCAAACGTGGTGATGCCTGGCTCAACGTGCGCTTCGGACGCAGCTATTATAACTCGCTCAACCAGTTGTCAGTGGAACTGTATCGCACTCAGGACCAGGATATTGAACATAACTTCGAGTTCGGAAGACCTGTGTGGATTGTTGCTAATGTGAAATTAGAAGTGAGAAATGAGAAATTGGGCAAGTGCTTGTCGGGAGTGGTGAATTATGTGGATGGCGACAGGATGGTGGTTGTTGTGCCTGAGGGTACTGACCTTGTGGCTCTGCAGACGGCGGAAGGGCTAAATGTGCAGTTGGCTTTTGATGAGACTACATATCGCCTGATGTTTGAGGCTCTCGACCGCACTATCAGGGCGAGAGGGCGATTGGGGTATCTCCGTGACTTGTTCTATAGCAACCAGAAAGCGGAGACATTCTCCTTTGTCCCGATGCAATTCCCGTTTCTCAATGACTCGCAGGAACGGGCGGTGAACGAGGTGCTCAGGGCAAAAGATGTAGCTGTTGTGCATGGTCCTCCCGGAACAGGCAAGACCACAACACTTGTTGAGGCGATATATGAGACACTGCGCAGGGAGAATCAGGTGTTGGTATGTGCGCAGAGCAATATGGCGGTTGACTGGATTTCAGAGAAATTAGTTGACCGTGGAATCAATGTATTGCGTTTAGGTAATCCCACGAGAGTGAACGACAAGATGCTATCGTTTACATACGAGCGGCGGTTTGAATCGCATCCCGACTACGACCAACTATGGTCTATCCGCAAGGCAATCCGTCAGCTACGAGCCAACCGCAAGCGTGGCGACCGCACGTTTCATCAGAAAATAGAGCGGTTGAAAGAGCGTGAGATAGAACTCGACCTGCGCATCAGGGCGCAGATATTCGGAGAGGCAAGGGTGATAGC
>CALZYS010000058.1 GCA_945830345.1 uncultured Prevotella sp. | reverse complement strand
GACGCTCTCCATCTGCAATCGCAAGCACGATGTCGTAGCCATTCAGGTGTATGACGTGCGCTCAAGGGAACTGCCCGATGTGGGACTCATGCGCGTGATGGACGCCGAGACGGGATTTGAGCAGTATGTTGACACGAGCAGCAAGCGCACCCGCAATGCTTATGCCCAATACTGGAGCAAGCGTCAGGCAACGCTCGCCGACACGTTCAACAAGTGTAATGTGGATAGTATATCCATTGCCACCAACGACGACTATGTCAAGGCGATGATGATGCTATTTAAAATGAGGAATTAGGGATTAGGAATGAGAAATTAGGGATTAGGAATTAGGAATTAGGATTTGAAAAGGTTATTATCCATAATAGTTTTGGCTTGCGCCACTCTGACAGCAGCGGCACAGGCTACGGTTGAGGCAACGATTGACTCAATCGAGATACTCATCGGCCAACAAGTGGAGGTGAGTGTGAGAACAACTGCCAAGGAAGGCTCTAAAGTGGAATATCCCGACTTCAAGCCGCAGCAGATGATTACTCCGGGAGTGGAGGTCGTCAGTCATGCTGACTCCGCCACTGTGGGCATCGACAATGGCATGGCGGTATTCACACATAAGTATAAGCTCACTTCCTTCGACGGAAAACTCTATTATCTGCCTCCGTTTACAGTTAAAGTAAATGGCAAACAGTTTAAGAGTAAGAGTCTTGCACTCAAGGTGTTGGAAGTGCCTGTAGATACCACCAAGCTCGATCAGTTCTATGGTCCTAAGGACGTGCAGGACAATCCATTCAGTTGGAGTGATTGGAATGTGGCTTTCTGGTTGAGCATACTGATGCTCGTGCTATTGATAGTGGCATATTGGCTGTATATGCGCCTTAGGGACAACAAACCAATAGTGGCTTCAATCAAGATAGTGAAGAAACTGCTGCCCCATCAGAAGGCACTCAAGGAGATTGAGGTGATCAAGGCTGAGAAGATGGTTACGTCGGAAAATCAGAAGGAGTACTACACCAAGCTCACCGACACTCTGCGCAAGTATATCGAGGAGCGCTACGGATTCAGGGCAATGGAGATGACATCATCCGAGATAATCGACCGACTGACCGAGACTCAGGACCAGCAGGCACTCGACGAACTGCGTATGCTATTCCAGACAGCCGATCTCGTGAAGTTTGCCAAGTACTCCACACTCATCAATGAGAACGACATGAATCTCGTCAACGCCATAGAGTTTATCAACAAGACAAAGGTGGAAGCACAGCCCGACCAGCAGCAGGCCAAACCGCAACTCACCGAGGAACAGGTGAGAAGCAAGAAAACGCGACGCGCCCTCAAAGGCTCGATCACTGCTCTCATCGTGGCTTCGGTGGCTATACTCGCCTATGTCATCTATGTCGTTTACACCTTATTAATATAATAATAGGACAATGGAATTTGCCAATAAGGAATATCTGTTTCTGCTCCTGCTCATCATACCTTATCTGGTATGGTATGTGATGTTCAGGAAGAAGAGCGAACCCACACTGAGGATGAGCGACACGTTTGCCTTCAACTACGCCCCGAAGAGTTGGCGAGTGAAACTGATGCCGCTCCAATTGCTGTTGCGCATCGTCACGTTCACACTGATAGTGATTGTGCTTGCGCGCCCGCAGACAAGCAACTCATGGAAGAACAAGTCGGTGGAGGGCATCGACATAATGCTTGCCATCGACGTATCAACCAGTATGCTTGCCGAAGACCTCAAGCCCAACCGCATCGAGGCAGCCAAGGCAGTGGCATCGGAGTTTATCATCGGTCGCCCCAACGACAACATCGGTTTGTCGATATTCGCCGGCGAGGCATTCACCCAATGCCCGATGACCACCGACCATGCCTCACTGCTCAATCTGTTGCAGAACGTGCGCACCGACATTGCCGCTCGCGGACTCATCAGCGACGGAACAGCCATCGGTATGGGACTTGCTAATGCTGTCACCCGTCTCAAAGGCTCCAAGGCCAAGAGCAAAGTGGTGATTCTACTCACCGACGGAAGTAACAATATGGGCGACATATCGCCGATGACTGCTGCCGAGATAGCGCAAAGTCTTGGAATAAGGGTATATACCATCGGTGTTGGAACCAATAAAGTTGCTCCCTACCCTATGCCTGTGGCTGGAGGAGTGCAATATGTGAATATGCCTGTCGAGATTGACACCAAGATGCTCGCCGACATAGCGGCTGCCACTGAGGGCGATTTCTATCGCGCTACCAATACGGCGGAACTGAAGAACATATACAAGGAAATCGACCGACTGGAAAAGTCGAAACTCAATGTCAAGAAGTTCAGCAAGCGATATGAGGCTTTCCAGCCTTTCGCCATTGCGGCAGCCATAGCACTGCTGCTCGAGATATTGCTGCGAATAACTGTGTTTAGAAGAATACCATAATATCGTCATGTTTAGATTTGAAGATTCTATATACCTTTACCTCCTTGCCGTGATTCCTGTTTTGGCATTGCTGAGGTTTATGATGACAAGGGCGCAGAAAAAGCGACTCCGCAAGTTTGGCGACTCGCAACTCGTCAGGCAACTCATGCCCGATGTGTCGCGCTGGCGCCCGTCGGTCAAGTTCTGGTTGCTTGAGGCTGCTCTTGCCCTCATCATCGTCATGCTCGCCCGTCCGCAGTTTGGCACCAAGATCAGTCATGAGAAGCGCCAGGGCATCGAGACCATCATCGCCATGGACATCAGTAACTCGATGCTCGCACAGGATGTCACTCCGAGTCGTCTCGACCGCTGCAAGATGATGGTGGAGAATCTCGTTGACAATTTCACCGACGACAAGATAGGACTTATCGTCTTTGCCGGTGACGCTTTCATCCAATTGCCCATCACGAGCGACTACGTGTCGGCAAAGATGTTCCTGTCCGACATCCAACCATCGCTTATTGCCACCCAAGGCACAGACATCGCCCTTGCCATCTCGAAGGCGGTGAACAGTTTCACACAAGAGGAAGGCATCGGCAAGGCCATCATCGTGATCACCGACGGTGAAGACCACGAGGGAGGAGCTGTTGAGGCTGCTCAGGAAGCGCGCAAGAAGGGCATGAGAGTTTATGTGCTCGGAGTCGGTTCAACCGGTGGCGCACCCATTCCCGACGGCAACGGCGGATATATGAAGGATCGTGGAGGCAACACTGTGATGACACATCTCAATCAGGACATGTGTCGAGAGATTGCCAAGGCTGGCGGTGGCGCATACATTCACGTTGACAACAACAGCAACGCACAGAGACAACTTGACAACGAACTCGCCAAACTCTCGAAGAAGGAAACCGAGAGCACTGTATATAGCGACTATGACGAACAATTCCAGGCAGTAGGCATATTGGTGCTCTTGCTGCTGATAGCCGAGCTTTGCCTGCTCGAATGTAAGAATCCGCTGCTCAAGAACGTGCGTTTCTTCAAGGGCAAGCGACGTTATGCCTCAGCCATCCTTGTTCTCTTGCTGATGAGCGCCATTCCATCGCAAGCACAGAACGACCGCAGCAGCATTCGCGAGGGCAACCGACTCTTCCGCAGCGGCAAGCATGCCGACTCCGAAGTGTCATACCGCAAGGCCATGGAGAAGAATCCACGTAATCCACAAGCGGCATATAATCTCGGCAATGCCCTATTCGCCCAGAAGAAAGACTCGGCAGCTGTTGTGGCTTATCAGAGCGGAGTGCAACTCGAAACGAGTGCCGTGCGCAAGGCGATGGGCTATCACAACATGGGTGTCGTGTGCCAGTCGCACAAGATGTTCTCAGAGGCTATCGAGGCTTATAAGAATGCCCTGCGCCTGAATCCAAAGGACGACGAAGCCCGATATAATCTTGAACTCTGCAAGAAACAACAGAAGAAGCAGCAGGACAAGAAGAATCAGGACAAGCAAGACCAAAAGAAAGACCAGAACGGTAAGGACGAGAAGAAGGAACAGGACAAGAAAGACCAGAAGCAAGACAAGCAGAAGGAGAAACAAGACAAGCAGAAGATGAGCAAGGACAACGCAGAGCAGTTGCTCAATGCCGCCATACAGCAAGAAAAGAACACCCAAAAGCGTATGAAGGACAAGATGCAGCAACCTCGCTCGCGCAAGCTTGACAAGAATTGGTAAACACGTGATATATTAACATAAGATTGATGAGAAGATTTTATTTGATATTATTGACACTCTTTGCAGTCACTCTCACCGCCACGGCTCAGAAACTTGTGGCTGGTGCACCGTCGCATGTGTCTGTAGGCGAGCAGTTTCGACTCACTTATACTATCAACACCCAGGACGTTGATAATTTCCGTGCAGGCAATATCCCTGATGCATTCGAAGTGCTGATGGGTCCGAGCACATCGCGCCAGTCGAGTTTTCAGATGGTGAACGGACATACAACTTCGTCCTCGTCCATCACCTTCACCTATATCATCTGCGCCAACAAGAACGGCACATTCACCATTCCGCCTGCCCAAATTAGATGCGACGGACAGACACTCAAATCCAATAGCGTAAAGATTACAGTAAGTGGCCGACCGCAAAGCCAGCGTGGAAGCGGTGGCGGCGGATATTCCGACGAACCGCAAATGCGCACTGCCGGAAGCAATATATCGGGTGCCGACCTGTTTATCAAGGTGAGTGCCAACAAGCAACGAGTGCATGAACAGGAGCCAATACTTCTGACATACAAAGTTTACACTCTTGTACAACTGACAAGACTCGATGGCAAGATGCCCGACCTCAAGGGATTCCACACCCAAGAGGTACAGTTGCCCCAGCAGAAGAGTTTCAAGGTTGAGACATACAACGGTCGGCCCTATCGCACTGTCACTTGGAGCCAATATGTGATGTTCCCGCAGATGACAGGCAAACTCGAGATTCCGTCAATCACATTCGACGGCACAGTTGTGATGCAG
Source organism: uncultured Prevotella sp. (assembly GCA_945830345.1). GTDB lineage: Bacteria > Bacteroidota > Bacteroidia > Bacteroidales > Bacteroidaceae > Prevotella. The sequence continues at coordinate 9,067 of CALZYS010000058.1, read as the reverse complement.
AATCGTGATGTCGATCCCTTCGAGGCGTTCTTCAACGGCGGTTCGGGATATGTCGAGATGAAGAAGAAGATAAAGGCTCCCGGAATAACCATTCAGGTGGATCCGCTGCCCACTCGTCCGTCTGACTTCTCGGGTGGCGTGGGAAAATTCAATATCTCAGCCCAACTCACTCCCGCGTCTGTCAAGACCAACGACGCAGTCACTCTCAGGGTGATTGTCAGCGGTGTGGGCAATCTGAAACTCATCAAGGAGCCAGTGGTTGTCTTTCCCAAGGATTTCGACCGATATGACGCCAAGGTGACCGACAAGACCAAACTCACTGCCAATGGCGTTGAGGGCAGTATGATATATGATTTCATTGCCGTTCCCCGCAATGCCGGCAAATATGAGATTCCACCGGTGAAATTCGTGTATTATGACACTTCAGCCAACAAATATACGACTGTAGAGAGTAAGGGATTCACATTGAATGTTGCTCAGGGAGCCAAGAGTGGCGGAGTGAGTGATTTCACCGGTTCGGATGTTGACATTCTCAACAAGGACATTCGTCATATCAAGACCACTCCCGAGGAGTTGAACGGAGTCAACGACTTTTTCTTCGGCTCAACATCTTATTGGGTGGCTCTTGCACTTCTCGCCTTTGCCTTTGTGTCGCTCTTCGTCATATTCCGCCAGCGCGCTATCGACAATGCCAACATCGGCAAGATGAGAGGCAAGAAAGCCAACAAAGTGGCAACACGTCGCCTGCGCAAGGCAAGCAAACTGATGGCTGACGGTCGTTCGGGCGAATTCTACGATGAGGTGTTGCGTGCACTTTGGGGCTATGTGGGCGACAAGCTCAACATGCCTGTTGAGAGTCTGTCGCGCGAGAACATATCCCAACGTCTCTCCGAGCGTGAGGTGAGTGAGGCTAATGTCAATCTCTTCATCAGCGCCCTCGATGAGTGTGAGTTTGAACGCTATGCTCCAGGCGATGCCAAGGGTAATATGAACAAGACATTCAACGCGGCAATGACTGCCATTGAAAACATTGAAGATACAATGAAAAAGAGAAAAAAGGTGAAGACTGCCGGTATGGGACTCGTGCTCATCGTGCTTAGTCTTGGTATATCGTCGGCAGCTATGGCACAGCAGAAGACTGCTGCCCCCGAACATGTCACCAAGGCAATGGCTGATTCCGCCTATGTGCGCCAGCAATATCAGCAGGCTATTGCCGACTACGAGGCATTGCTCAAGAAAGGTGTGAGTGCCGACATATATTACAATCTCGGCAATGCATACTATCGCACTGATAACATCACGCGTGCCGTATTGAACTACGAGCGTGCCTTGTTGCTCTCGCCTGGCGATCGCGACATTCGCTTCAACTTGCAACTTGCACGCAGTAAGACTATCGACAAGATAACTCCCGAGTCGGAGATGTTCTTCGTCACATGGTATCGCTCATTGGTAAATATCATGAGTGTTGACGGATGGGCAATGATGTCGCTCGTGGCACTTGCCATCGCCATCGTACTCGCCCTCTGCTATCTGTTCACAGGCAGAGTTTGGATGCAAAAGACCGGTTTCTTCGGTGCTTTCTTCATGATAGTCATCTTCGCCTTGTCCAATCTCTTTGCTTGGCAACAGAAAGACCAACTCGTCAATCGCACTGGTGCCATCGTCATCTCTCCTGCTGCTGCCGTCAAGAGCACTCCCGCCAACGGCGGCACCGATTTGTTCATCATTCACGAGGGAACAAAGGTGGAAATTACCGACTCGTCGATGAAGGAATGGAAGGAAGTGCGCATCGCCGACGGCAAGGAAGGATGGATAAAGACGTCAATGATTGAAATGATATAACATTGCAAGGCTATGGATTGGGACACGATTATACAGATGGACAAGCAACTGCTGTTGGCACTCAATGGCAGTGACTCACTCTTTGTGGATTATTTGGTGAAGACGCTCACCACTGCCGCCACATGGATTCCACTGTATATATCGCTGTTCTATGTCGTACTGAAGAACAACGACAATTTCCGCCGCATTCTGATCATTCTCGCCTGCGCCGGTTTGTGCGTACTGTTTGCAGGAACAGTTGACGACTTGCTCGTCAAACCGGGTGTTGCAAGATGGCGACCGACGCACGACTTCGAGATAGGCATGCTCGTGGATACTGTCGATGGTTATCGCGGAGGCAAGTATGGATTTTTCTCGGCTCATGCGGCCAACACCTTCAGCATTGCCCTGTTCTTCTCGCTGCTCATGCGTTCGCGACTTGTCACATTGATGCTTGTCAGTTGGTCACTCACCAACTGCTGGACTCGCCTTTACCTCGGTGTCCATTTCCCCATCGACATCCTTTGCGGACTTCTTTGGGGCGGCATTGTCGGGACGGGAATGTATTTCCTTTACAGATATACCGACAGGCGTTTCTCTTATTCCGAAAGCGACTATGTGTCAACTAAATACACAAGTTCGGGCTACAGACATTCCGACATTTACGTCATAGCGCTTGTCCTTGCCTGCACTCTCATCTACTGCATATTGCGCAGTCTTATTCTCGCATAAATAAAATGATTATGAATCCAAGACATATACATATATCTGATTATAACTATCCGCTGCCCGACGAAAGGATTGCAAAATTCCCGTTGGCTCAGCGCGATCATTCCAAACTGCTTGTCTTCGAAAATGGAGACATCAGCGAGGATATCTTTTATAATATCACCGACCATCTGCCCAAGGGCGCACTCATGGTGTTCAACAACACAAGGGTGATTCAGGCGCGAATGCATTTCCGCAAGGAAACGGGCGCACTCATCGAGGTGTTTCTGCTCGAACCAGCCGAACCAGTTGACTACGAACTGATGTTCCAAACCAACGGCAAGTGTGCTTGGCATTGTCTTGTGGGAAATCTCAAGAAATGGAAGGAAGGCAGATTGAACCGCTCTTTCGAAGTCAACGGCAAGATGGTCTGCCTCTCAGTGGAACGACTGCATGAGGAGCGCACGAGTCACTGGATTGAATTCCAATGGGACAATCCCGACGTGTCGTTTGCCGAGATTCTCGATGCTGCGGGCGAACTGCCCATTCCGCCTTATCTCAATCGCGACACTCAGGAGAGCGACAAGACTACATATCAGACTGTGTATTCGAAGATTAAGGGTTCGGTGGCAGCTCCAACTGCCGGTCTTCATTTCACCGACAAAGTGCTTGCCGACATCGACGCTCACGGCATCGACCGCGAGGAACTGACATTGCACGTTGGAGCAGGAACATTCAAGCCTGTGAAGAGCGAGGAAATCGACGGACACGAGATGCACACTGAATACATCTGTGTGAACAAACAGACAATCGACAAACTAATAGCTCATGGCGGTAAGGCGGTTGCAGTAGGAACGACAAGTGTGCGCACACTCGAAAGTCTGTATTATATGGGAGTGAAACTGCATGACAATCCCAATCTCACCGAAGACGAACTGCACGTCTGCCAGTGGGAGCCGTACGAATATGCCGAGCGACTTGCCGCCGAAGGCAATGCCCCACTCGACACTATCGACGCTCTGCGCGAGATAAGCGATTATCTCAGTCGCAACTCGCGCAAATCTCTTCATTCATCCACACAGATAATCATTGCCCCGGGATTCGAATATCGCATAGTGGATATCCTTGTCACCAATTTCCATCAGCCGCAGAGCACTCTGCTCTTGCTCGTCAGTGCATTGGTGAAGGGCGAATGGCGACAAATATACGACTATGCCTTGGCTCACGACTTCCGATTCCTGAGCTATGGCGACAGTTGCCTGATAAAAATTAGGAATTAGAAATTAGGAATTAGGAATTAGAAATTAGAAATGAAAATAGGAGATAAAGTGAAATTCGTGAGTGAAGTGGGCGGCGGAAAAGTTGCCGGCTTCCAGGGAAACAACATAGTGCTCGTGGAGGATGAAGATGGATTCCAGATTCCTACACCGATAAACGATGTGGTTGTTGTGAACGACGAAGACTACAGTACGTCGAAGATTGTGGCTGACAAGGTGCAGAAGAAAGGTATTCAGATTCCCGACGATGACTTCGACTATGATCCGGCCGACCGCCCAGTGACATTCAAGGCTCCCGTCGAAGAGCGCAAGGGTGGCGAAAAACTCAATGCCTATATCGCCTTCGTCCCGATGGATGTGAAGGCCATCACGTCGTCACGATTCGAGACATATATCGTCAACGACAGCAACTACTATATACATTATACATATATGACTGCCGAAGGCAACAGTTGGACGCTTCGTTCTACGGGCGAGATTGACCCAAACACCAAACTCTTCATCGAGGAGTTCGGACGTGAGGATCTCTCAGCAATGGAACATATCACCGTACAAATCCTTGCCTACAAGCGCAAGAAACCGTTCCTAAAAAAGCCTGTAGTGGATTCCGAATTCCGTATTGACCCAGTGAAATTCTATAAGCTCCACACCTTTGAGGAGAACGACTTCTTCGAGCAACCGGCTCTTTTGCATACCATCGTCGAGAACGACCAACTGCCTCGCCCACTGGTACTTGACGCCAAGGCATTAAAGAAAGAGATGATGCAGAAGGTGAAAGCTGATATGCCTCGCCCTGTGTCTCATGCTCCCAAACCCAAGGACGACAAAGATGCGCCTATAGTTGTCGATTTGCATATCAATGCACTGCTCGACACCACAGCCGGAATGACCAATAGCGACATCCTCAACTATCAGTTGGAGAAAGTGCGCAACACCATCTTTGAATACAAAAATCAGAAAGGGCGCAAGATTGTCTTCATCCATGGCAAGGGCGAGGGTGTGCTTCGTCAAGCCGTCATCCACGAGTTGCGCTATCGATTCAAGAATATGCCCTATCAGGACGCGTCATTCCAGGAATATGGATATGGTGCCACTCAAGTAACAATTAAATAAGATAAGAAGATATGAAATACGGATATGCAACAGTTGCCGCAGCGATACCGAGTGTAAAGGTGGCAGACACAGATTTTAACGTCGCCGAGATAATGTCGATGATATCTGAGGCTGAAGAGCGTGGAGTCGAGATAATCGTCTTCCCCGAACTCTCCATCACTGGCTATACATGTCAGGACTTGTTCCGCTCAGATGTATTGCTTCGACGTGCCGAAGAGTCGCTCATATCACTTCTCAACGACACCCGCAAGATGGACATCATCTCCATCGTCGGTATGCCTGTAGCTGTCGATGGATTGCTGCTCAACTGTGCCGTTGTTATCCAGCAAGGCTCTGTTCTTGGCATTGTGCCCAAGACATATCTGCCCAATTACAGTGAGTTTTATGAGAAACGATGGTTTGCCTCGGCACAGGATCTCACCGACGAGCGCACTATATATTTCGCTGGCAGTCCTGTTGTTATTTCCTCACGTCCAAAGGTTTTCACCACTGGCGACGGTGTGAAATTCGGCATCGAGATATGCGAAGACGTGTGGGCACCTGTACCGCCGAGCAACAATCTCGCCCTTGCCGGTGCCGACATTATCTTTAATCTCTCGGCAAGCGACGAACTCATCGGCAAGCACGCCTATCTCCGCTCGTTGCTCGCCCAACAGAGCGCACGCACCATCAGTGGCTATGTGTATGCGTCGAGCGGATTCGGCGAGAGCACTCAGGATGTGGTATATGGCGGCAATGCCATCATCGTCGAGAACGGCAGAATGATTGCCGAGGCAAAGAGATTCTCCCTTCAGCCGCAGATGGAAATCCAGCAGATTGACATCGAGCGCATAAGGGCTGAACGACGCTCCAACACCACCTTCGTCAATGCACAACGCCATGGTATGGCCGACTTCGTTGCAGCCAAGACTGTCATTCCTCATACCAATTTCACTCTGTTGCATCCCGTGGAAGCCTTACCCTTTATTCCTAAGACTGGTGATATGGCGGCTTCATGCGAGGAGATACTCAACATACAGATGTCTGGACTTGCCAAACGACTTCATCACACCGGTTGCAAGAATGTCGTTGTGGGCATAAGTGGCGGTCTTGACTCCACACTCGCACTTCTCGTTTGCGTGCGCACATTCGACTATCTCTCGCTCGACCGTAGCGGCATTTACGGTATCACCATGCCAGGATTCGGCACTACCGACCGCACCCACGATAATGCCGTCGCGCTGATGGCTTCACTTGGTGTCACCTCGGTGGAGATACCCATCTCCAAGAGTGTCGCCCAGCATTTCGAGGACATCGGTCACGACATTTCCGTGCATGATGTCACCTATGAAAACGGTCAGGCTCGCGAGCGCACACAGATTTTAATGGATTATGCCAACAAGGTGAACGGAATGGTTATCGGTACTGGCGACCTTAGCGAACTTGCTCTCGGTTGGGCGACATACAACGGCGACCACATGTCAATGTATGGCGTTAATGCTAGCATTCCCAAGACTCTCATCCGCCATCTCGTCAGCTATGTGGCGTCGAATGATGTGGATGAAAAGAGTCGCGCCACACTTCTCGACATTATCGACACTCCGATAAGTCCCGAACTGATTCCTGCTGACGAAAACGGCAATATCAAGCAGAAGACCGAAGATCTTGTCGGTCCATACGTGCTCCACGATTTCTTCCTCTATAACTACTTGCGCTTCGGATTCTCGCCCTCGCGCCTGTTGCTTATGGCTGAGAAGGCATTCAACGGCAGCAATCCCGATGCAGGCACATTCGACCGCGAAACAATCCTTCATTGGATGCACACCTTCTTCCGCCGTTTCTTCGCACAGCAGTTCAAGCGCTCTTGTCTGCCCGACGGTCCCAAGGTAGGAAGCGTGAGTCTCAGTCCCCGAGGTGATTGGCGCATGCCGAGCGACGCTTGCTCAAGCCTGTGGCTGGAAGAGATTGAGTCGCTTCGCTAAGTCGCGAAGCAAAATAAAAAAATATTAAAAAATTAAAGAAGTAAATATTGAAGCGTATGAATACTAAAAAACTAATCTTCGCTGCATTGCTAATGATAGCATCGTCGGCAAATGCACAAAAGTATGTGGGTGGCGATATATCCAATCTTACGTCCAATGAGGCACTCAATCCTACATACTATGATTTTGACGGAAAAGAATGTCCCGCCCTTGACCTCTACAAGCAGCAGGGACTCAATGCTATGCGTGTGCGCATACATGTCAATCCCTCGGATTTTCCGAATAACGACCCGAATGTATGTCAAGACATCGAATATGTTAAGGCTCTCGGCAAACGTATCAAGGACGCTGGATTTAAGCTCATGCTCGATTTCCACTATTCCGACACATGGGCTGATCCCGCCAAGCAGTGGACACCAAAGGCTTGGGAGAATCTCTCTGACGACGAGCTATATACAAAGATATATGAATATACAAAGGATGTGCTTCAGCAGATGAAGGATGCTGGAGCTGAACCCGAACTCATCCAGACAGGCAATGAGATAAGCTACGGTATGCTTTGGGGTAAGGAAGGCAGTAGCAATCTCAAGAAATGCTATATGGGCAATAATGCCAACTGGACTCGCTTCACCACTCTGCTCAAGAATGCCGGAAAGGCTTGTCGTGAGGTATGTCCCAATGCCAAGATTATTCTCCACACAGAGCGTACCACACAAACAAATGTGCTGACAAACTTCTACGACCGAATGAAGACAGATGGTGTTGACTACGACATTATCGGACTTAGCTACTATCCTATTTGGCATAACACAGTCGCCACACTCGAAACGGCTATCAAGACTCTTGAAAGCAAATACACCGACAAGGACATCATGATTGTAGAGACAGGTGCTGCCTATTCCTGGCTTCCAGGAGATAGAACTTATACTCCTGTATATGCGGCAGATGAGGCTGGACAAAAGAAGTTTATTGACGCACTCATCGCCATGCTCGATGACCACGAAAAAGTAACAGGCCTCTTCTGGTGGTGGATGGATTACAATCCTTATCCATGGGCAACTACTCAAATGAATAATTGGTGGTATGCCCCACTCTACAACGGCAATACCGGCATGCCTCTTGCCGCCCTCTCAAGCCTTAAGGATTTCCTTGGCGGCGAATCAGGCATTCATGGCATTGAAGCCGATGCTTCTGAAGGCTCTATCAACAACGTATGGACAACGCTCAGCGGCATCCGCACCGCCAAACCCACTCGCGCGGGATTGTATATTCATAACGGCAAGAAAGTCGTAGTGCGTTGATTAGACAAAGACATGTATTGGGTAATATTAGCATTTATGTCGGCAACCCTCTTGGGTTTCTACGACTCGTTTAAGAAAAAGGCATTGAAGGGCAATGCCGTGATACCCGTGTTGTTTCTCAACACACTGCTCTCCTCGGCAATATTCATTCCGTTTATTGCCATAAGCTATACGTCCGACGCTCTCGACGGAACAATATTCCACGTGGGCAGTGGCGGATGGGAGATGCACAAGTTTATCGTATTGAAGAGTCTGATAGTGTTAAGCAGTTGGATATTGGGATATTTCGGTATCAAGCATTTGCCCCTGTCAATCGTCGGTCCTATCAATGCCACTCGTCCCGTGATGACACTCGTGGGAGCGATGCTCGTGTTTGGCGAGCGACTCAATGCTTGGCAATGGGCGGGAGTCACCCTCGCCGTGGTGTCGTTCCTTATGTTGAGCCGCAGCGGAAAGAAGGAAGGCATTGACTTCAAGCGCGACCATTGGATATGGATGATAGTAGGAGCCGCCCTCTTGGGAGCCGTCAGTGGCCTATACGACAAATATCTTATGGCACCGGTGGAAAGCGGTGGAGCGGGACTCGACAAGATGATGGTTCAGAGTTGGTATGTGGTGTATCAATGCCTGATGATGGGAGCTATGCTCATGATACTGTGGTGGCCCAAACGCAAGCAGACTACCCCATTCCATTGGGATTGGAGTATCGTCTGTGTGAGTGTGTTCCTCAGTGCCGCCGATTTTGTCTATTTCTATGCGCTCACCCAACCCGAGGCAATGATCAGTATCGTCTCAATGATTCGTCGTGGCAGTGTGCTTGTGAGCTTCGCATGTGCCGCCATATTCTTCCACGAGAAGAATCTCAAGGCCAAGGCCGTTGACCTCG
>CALZYS010000057.1 GCA_945830345.1 uncultured Prevotella sp. | reverse complement strand
CCCCAGAAGTAACCGATGGCGTGTCCGTTCTCGGCACGATAGAACTCCTCGGCATTCGAGTAAATCTGGTTGGTGGCACCGTGGATTATTCCGTCCTCGGTAGGAATGCTTCCCACCTCGTTGTGGTTGTAGGCGAAGTTGCCGCCAACGCTATATGAGAAGTCCTTACCGATGTTGTCGTTCCATGTAAGACCGAGCTCAATACCGGTGTTCTTTACGTCACCGCCATTGATGACAGGACCTTGTGTACCGGCAGTAGCCAATACAGGAGCCTGAACGAGCCAGTCCTTGGTCTTCTTGATATACCAGTCGGCTGTGAACGACAGACGGCTCTGGAGGAAGCGGGCGTCGATACCCACGTTAAACTGCTCGGATGTCTCCCACTTCACGTTCTCATTGGCAAGACGCGAGGGATAAGAACCTGTTGACCAACCGCTCTGACCTGCATCGGTGCCGAAGTTATAGTTGGTATTGCTTGTTGTCACAGGAGCAAGATACTGATAGCAGTTGATGTTGGCATTACCCACCTGACCCCAGCTTGCACGCAGTTTCAGGAAGTCGAGCCAGCCCTTGGTGCTCTTCATGAAGTTTTCCTCAGAGATTGTCCAACCAGCTGACACTGAGGGGAAGTAACCCCAACGATGTCCGGGAGCAAACTTAGATGACTCGTCGGCACGGATTGTGGCGTTGAGCATATAGCGGTCTTTCCACGACCAACCAAGGCGTGCGAAGAGTGACATTCCGCGGGTCTCGTCATAGGGTGCGCCATTCACTTTCTTGTTGTCCGTTCCGTTAGTATTATTAAGGTACGCGTGATCCCAATCACCGAATCCGGGGATAAGACCATCGTTGTAGCCGCCCGAACTGCTGCCATTGTAGCGCGACCACTCCGAACCGATCAAAGCCGATATGTCATGTCCACCCTTGATGGTGAAGTCATACTGGGCAGTGTTGGTCCACACCATCGAAAGGCCATGTCCATTGCCCTGGTTGACCTTGGTGAGAGTGTTGGCACTCTGCGGAGTAAACTGATATTCGGGAGTGAACGAGCGATAGTCGCTGGTACCATAGCTGATACCATAAACGGTCTTGATTTTCAGATTCTTAATCGGTTCAATCTGCATATACACATTGGCATCAAGTGTACCGCCCTTTGTCTGATTGTAGCGGTTGACCATCATGTTTCCATAAGGGTTGCCGTCGTTTACGTTCCAGTCGGAATTGACTGTACCTGCATAGTCGCCATTGGCATCGTAAACGGGATGAATGGGAGAAGAAGAGAATGCACTGCGGAGGTTGTTGTTCCAGATATTACCAGTGCCCATACCGCGCTGTGTCTTCCATACGAAGCTCACGCGCTCACCAATGGTAACAAGTCCGTTGTACATCTTGTGCTCTGAGTTGGCACGGAAGTTGAAACGGCGATAGTTAGATACGTCAGAACCACCGATAACACCGTCCTGACCTGTATATCCACCAGAGATAACATAGGTGGAAACCTTTGAACCGCCAGTGAAGGCAAGACTGTGACTTGTGGTAAGTGCACCGTCCTCAATGGCCTGGTCAATCCAGTCGGTGTCATACACATTGCCGTTGGCATCGTGGATAGAGTTGAGCGAAGCCCAGTCAACGGGAGAAAGACCGCTGTTAAGGCGAGCCTCGTCCATGATGGTCATATACTCCTGGGCGTTGAGCATGTTGAACTTGCGTCCAACGGTCTGCCAACCCACATATCCGTCGTAGGTAATCTTGCTTGTGCCTTCCTTACCGCTCTTGGTGGTGACGAGAACGACACCATTGGCGGCCTGCGCACCGTAGATAGCGGCAGAGGCGGCATCCTTCAACACGTCGATACGCTCGATGTCGGCAGGATTAAGGGTTGTGATGTCACCGCCAATACCATCAATAAGGTAGAGAGGCTGTGAGTTGCCCACCGTACCGAGACCACGGATTGTGACACTCATCGAGGCACCTGGCTGACCAGATGTTGACACGATGTTCACACCAGGAGTCTGGCCCTGCATAGCTGCCAAGGGGTTGGTGGTGTTCAGTTTCTGGATGTCGTCACCCTTCAACTGTGTTGTGGCACCGGTGACGAGCTTCTTCTTCATCGTACCGTAACCGATTACAACCACCTCATCCAATGACTTCGAGTCTTCCTGAAGCTGCACATTGATAGTGTTGGCAGCACCAACCTTCACCGACTTCGTGATGAAACCGATGTAGGAGAAGACGATTGTCTGTCCGGGATTGGCATTGATTGAATACTTTCCGTCGAAGTCGGTAATGGTTCCCGAAGTGGAACCTTCTACCTTGACGGTAACACCGATCAGCGGTTCATTGTCTGTGGCGGAGGTCACGACACCCGTGACTGTTTTTGCCGACAATGCTGCTGAACCAAAGAATGACATGAGCGGCAAAGACAGAAGTATTGCCGTCAACATCATTTTACAGAACCAGGTATTCTGGCTGTAACTGAGAGTTTGTTTACTCATTGCAACAATGGTTTTAGTTATACAATTTTGTTCTTTTTGGTTTGAATTCCGTGTGCAAAGATACAAAATAATACTAAAACCTAACTGCTAAAATGTTATTATTTGGTGATAATATGTAAAATCTATGTTAAAATAGTACCAAAATAGCATATTTTGTACATATCCGCCAAAGTGTAAAAAATACACGAATCACTACTTTTTGGCAGATGTCTGACGTATCACAAGTTTCTGCGGGACTATCTCTTTGTAGATTTTCTTGTCGCCATTTATCGCCTTGAGGAGCAACTGGCATGCCTTGGCTCCCATCTTGTGCGACTGGTCCTCGATAGCCGACATCTGGGGTGTGACGTAGGCGGCATGAAGGTCGTCGGTGAAACCGATGAGCGCCACATCCTCGGGAATGCGAAGCCCCATCTCCTTGATGGCGGTGAAAGCAGCAAATGTGATAATGTCGTTGAAGGCGAGTATGGCGTCGGGACGATCGTCACGACTGAGCAGTCGCTTGGCGGCATCGAGTGCCACCTGATAATCAATCTTGCCGCATGCCACCATCTCGCGGTCGATGGGTATGCGGTGATCCCTGAGTGCCTCAAGATAGCCATGCTTGCGACGGCGCACCATGTCGAGATGATTGGGACCGCCGATGAAGGCTATCCTCTTGCTGCCCGTCTCAATAAGATGATTGGTGGCCATTTGGGCAGCCTCGTCGCCATTGGCAGTCACAGAAGAAAACTTGTCGGTGAGACATGTGCGACCGAAGAATACGAGAGGAATACCCATTGAGGCTATTTCCTCGAAGTGGGAATAGTCGGTGGTGTCCTGAGCCAGACAAGCCACAATGCCCTCTACGTGCATGCTGATGAAGTTGTCGATGGCGCGAGCCTCGATGATGCAGTCTTCATGACTGTTGGCACTGATTATTGAATAACCGGCTTTGGCAGCCTCATCCTCGATACCGTCGAGAACGGCGGAATAGAAGTGGGTGACAAGATTGGGCACAACAACACCGATAATCTTCGGAGCCTCGTGCCTCAGACTGCGCGCAAAGGGATTGGGGCGATAATTGAGTTTCTTGGCCAATTCCTTCACCTTTTCCTGCATCTCCTGTCCGATTTCCGGACTGTTACGGAGTGCACGACTAACTGTGGCGATACTCACGCCAAGTTCCTTTGCGAGGTCTTTCAATGATGTTCTGTGTCTTTTAACTTCCATGATAATTATGCCAGTTATTATTTAAAATGATGTGCAAAGTTACAAATTTATCTCTAAAACGCAATCGTTTACGTTTGATTTTTAGCATTTTTTGAACAATTATACGAAAAATATGCGTACCTTTGCACTCGGAAATCAGAATGAGTAATGAATAGTTGATAATAAGTTAGTTAGAAAAGTATGAATTAGGGCTGTCGTGAGACAACCCTAATTTTTTTAAATATAGTATTCCGCCGAGTCAATAAGTCCTGCCCTGAGCGCATACTTCGTAGCCTCGTGCACATTGTTCACCCCTAATTTGCGGAAGATGTTCTTGCGGTGGGTGTTCACCGTATGGAAACTCGAAAATCTCTTCTCGGCTATTTCCCTTGTGGTCATTCCCATGGCAATGTCCTTGAGGATTTCGGTTTCGGTGGGCGTGAGTTTCACGTCGTCCTCCACCAGTGTCTCCTGTGGAGAGAGCAGTATCTCGGTCATGCGCTGGCAGATATACCTGCGGTTGTGGACAGCATATTGTATGCACTCCCTCACCTCGTGGGCGGATGATTCCTTGAGCAGAATACTAATCCTGCCGCCCATGGCTATCACCCGGCGCACAAAATCCTGCGACAGATCGACACTGAACAATATCCACTGCACCTTGGCGAAGCGGTCGTAGAGAATCTGAAGATCCTCCACATCGTTCATGTCAAACATGGTATAGTCGAGCACCACCACTGCCTCGGGATGGAGTTTCAGTTGTTCTACAAGTTCGGTTTTGTCCTCGGTGCGGATAAACTCCACGCCGTGGATAGTCTGCTCAGCTAAGAATTGGATTCCGGCTCGCGTGATGTCCTGGTTGTCTGCAAGAAAAATCGTCATAGTCGTCTAAAATTTAAATTGAGCCCTTATTCTCACACCTTGCTTGTGCGCCGAGGACCTAACGGCTGTATAGTTGAGTCGCCTCACGTATTCCACGTGCAGAAACGACAGTATGTTATGTATTCCCACCGCAGCCTCAACGTAGGGTTTGCCATGTCCCCACCATGTTCTGAGACTCAAATACTCGCGCAGTTTCAGTCGGTTAATCAGCGGTATGCGGTTGAACAGGCGTCCGTTGATATCCCAGTCGAGTATCGCACTGGCATATCTGTTGCTCATCATCTCCATATTGTCGATGAGGGCGAAGGTGAGCGGTTGGGCAAAATACGAGATATTGGCAGCCGGCATAAACTGGAGCACCCATGGCCGACTGTCCCACTCCACTCCGCCACATATGTCTGAGTCGAGCGTGCCCCATGTCTTGAGCGATGTCTTCCGCCTCCACCTCATTTCGGTGGTGTTGTATCTACATTCGCCACCAAGAAATCCGCTGATACCCGTATGATGGCTCAGTATCCAACCTTTGTATTCAAGTGTGAATAGCAGTTCTGAGGTTTTTATTCTCTCAAATTCGAGGCTTCCTCGCCCCTCGTATGTCTCTTTCTTAATGGCAGCCGACAATGTTAATCCCGAAGGAATCGTGTGTTCGTATGCCAACTCCTGACTGCGATATGCCATCATCTTCGAGTCGTCGCCCCATTTCCATGCCGCAAAGAGATTGTCCTTGTCGGTGGGCATGAGCGGGTCGGAGGGATAGCGAATATCCTTGGCTACCGAGAGCGAGAAACCGTGACTCCTCACGGTGGCACTCCAATAGTCGGCTCGGCTGCGGAATCCATGGGCGTAATAGCCTTCAAGCTGGATGTGGCGGCTGAGGGCATTGGTGGTGCGGCCGCCTATGCGGAGGCGGAGGCCGTCGATGGGATTTCCGGAGATTCCGGAAGTGACTGGGCCAATGTCAAACCTGCTCGGTTTGCCGGTGGGGATATAATTATCCACCAAGAGCTTCACAGCTGTGCCTATCGTGCGCAATGCCGGGGATGATTGCCATAGATTATCCACAAACATTCCCATGCGCTGCTCGCTGAAGGTGAGTCGCGTGCGCCGGTATTCATTCCAGAATGTGATGTCGCGCTCCTTCGCCTTTTTCTCTTCGTTCTGCTTCGTCCTACTGCTGAAATATGCCGAAGGTATATGTTCAAACGAGTAGTCGGAATGGCGCGTCGTTCGCAGTATCACGGTCTTGGCAAACACTCCGGCAAGACTCATCTCTATCATCATGTCGTCAGAGGCAAGCACCATCTCGCCCGATGGCAACGCCTCAAACTCCTGCCAAATCCTTATATTGTCGATATGATTGACAATGCTCTGCTTGGGGATGGTGAGCACAGTGCGCCGCAACTGATATGTCGAGTCGTCAATCACGTAGAGTTCGCCACTGAATCCCATGTCCCTCTGGTTGTCGGGAGCAAAGGCGAGATGTATGCATCTGTCGCGCCCCACCCTCACCGTATCCACGATATGAAACCGATAGAAGGCTACGGCCCCCGAGGCTATGGGCGAGAGGAAATTCTGCTTGAGCAGTCGGATATCGTCCTCATAGAGATTGACATCCGTGAAGAAGTCGCGCAACGTTCTCACCATCTCGTCGCCCGTCTGAAACATTTGGTCGATGCCTTCCGACCTCTCGCCGAGGGTCACCACCTGACTGCGACTGGGCTGTCCGCTGAACAACCTGCGCCTCACCGTCTCCGACACTGTCACAGGCATAATCAGTTTGTTGTTGAGCTCGCATGGCTCGATATGATTGATAACGTCGGGTATCTTCGACAGTGCGCCCACGGTCAACTGCTGCGGAGTGACATCGTTGAGGGCGAGCGTGAGCTTTTGATATGTATCGTATTTGCAGTAGGACTTCTTCGTAGGGTCGGTCATCCGCTTATGTCCGATAACCTTCTTCATCAGTTCCACCGCCGGATTGCCGTTGCGGCTATATGCCTCGCGCTTCTTGTCGATGGTAATACCCTCCAGCTCGTGTACACGGTCATACCATTGCACACTGTCCTGTCTCTCCTGCGCCACCCCCATCGTAGAAAATAGCACAAGCATCACCGATATCAATAATTGTGCTCCGTTCTTCATTTGATTTCGTTTCCGCCTATTGTAGGGTCTTACCTCGTGTAAGACCGCCCGCCGCATTGGGCCATCCGGTTAATTCGGTCTTACACGAGGTAAGCCCCTACAGCGGATGTTTTCGTGGATGTTATCGCGCAGCCATTCCTAATCCCTAATTCCTAATTCCTAATTCCTAATTCCTAACTCCCCACAGAGTTTCTCGTGTTTCTTGTGCATATACACATACATCACATTAAATACCGTTATCTCCATTAAAGGATATAAATAAGGTACGCCCGCGAGGCAAGTGATATATATAATGATGGCCCTGGAGTTGAATGTCAATAGATTGGTGTATTTCATCAATGGCAATGAGCCCTTGCGGAATTTGTCCCTCAGGCTCTGCGGCATCTGCTCGGCATCGGGGTATTGTCTTTTCACCTCGCGGAAGAAAGCCTGAAACTTGGGAGTGCGCTTCTCCTGACTGCGGCAATATGCGGCATAGTTCTTATAGAATATCTTTCCGATGAAATTGCCCGTCCAAGTGAGTTCCTCGTATTTCTTCATCTGAGATGCAGAGTCGTCAAGTTCCGAACCTTTCTTGCCAAGCAGGAAGTAGAGATGTATCTGACGATAATAGTCGGCAAGCGACGACTGGGGAGAGTGACACCACACTCCGGCATAAAGACAGATGAGGAAAATAAATATACCCCAAGTCTCACCTCCCAAGAATGGTATCGGCTGATGCCACATCCTCACGATGATTGCCACATAAATGGCAAAGAACCACACGTCGCCAGAGAATCCGTCGAGCACTCTGCCCACGAGTGTCTTCTTGCCCGTGAGTCGCGCCAACTGCCCGTCGGTGGAGTCGCAGAAATTGGCAAACATCAGCAATACCACTCCCCATACATTAGATATAATATCATCGTACTGGAACATCCAGCCGGCTCCCACCCCGAGGAATATCGACAATATTGTGATGGCGTTGGGATGAACGCCCAACTTCTCCCACATCAATGCGAAAGCCAAACCGATGGGTCTGGTGAAATGCACGTCAAGCCATTCCTCTGTATCTTCCGACTTGAACGATGCCTTTAATAATTCCGAAAAACTTCTTTTCATATCTTTAAAAACTCCTCTGCTTTTGCAATGTCGCTCATGTGGTCGATGTCGAGCACCTTCGAAAACTTGTAGGCCTTGAGGTTCTGTCCGTCCTTGATAAGTGCGCGCTGGAAATTGCGCATCCGGCTCTCGCCTCGCTCCATGCAGCCGTTGAGCGTGTCGATGGCCTTGGGAGTCAAGCCGTAGATGCCACCCGAGATAAATCGGCATGTGTCCGACTTGTCGAGAAATCCTGTGATTCCCATCTTCTCATCCACATCCACATACAGCGGTTTCTCGTCGTCTATATAGTCGGTCACTCCCATCAGTCCGTCGGCCTCGCCCGATTCTGTCACCCGCTGCAACTCCTCGATGTAGTTACCGAACTCATCCTCGCGGAAGATGGTATCTACGGTGGTGAGGCAGAACGTGCCCTCGGTGAGATACTGACTGATTTCGTGGAAACTATGCATCGAACTCGGTGTACTCTTCACTACGAATCTCAATGGAATGGGGCGTCCCTTGAGCCCGTCGCGCTGAATATCAATAAGGTGCCGAGGAACCAATGTGGTCATGTCATTGCATATCACCACAATCTCCTCGGCACCATTATCCATAAAAATCCCGATAAGTCTGTCAATTAAAGCCTTGCCTCCAACCTTCACAAGGGGTTTTGGCGACTCTATTCCTTCGGCTGCCAACCGGCTGCCTTCTCCTGCTGCTATAATAGCGTATTTCATCTTTTTACCAATTTTGGGTGCAAAATTACTAAAAAAGAATGAAATAAGGAAAAATGTTGGTCTTTTTTTGCCTTTTAGCGGATTTTTTATTTGCGCAGCTCAATATTGTAGTCACCCGAACCAGCCTTTGCCTTGTCGAGACGCCCCGTGATGTTGCCCTTCAGCGTGACGTCGCCCGAGCCGGCTATACTGCTCTCCACATCACGGCAGTTATCAAATGCCACCTTGATGTCGCCCGAACCAATCAACTGGATTCTTGTGCGCTCCACGTTCTTCTGATTGACCTCGATGTCGCCCGAACCGACCAACTTCAGACTTGATGTGATTGTCTCCACGTTCTTGAAATCCACATCGCCCGAACCATAGAGCTCCACATTCAGGTCGTCGCAGATGACACTGCCATTGAAATCCACGTCGCCCGAACCAGCCAATTCTACATTTAGTTTGTCGGTATCGATGGCTCCGTCGCAAATAAAGTCGCCCGAACCAGCCAACTCCACTCCCACAAGGTCGGGAGATGTGACATACACCACAAGGTTCTTCCTGGCGCTCCTGTTCTTGAAGATATTAAACGAGATGTTGTTCTTAAGACCGACGACCAACTTGTTTCCCTCGACCACCATCTTGATCTTGTCAACATACTCCTTTGTGCCCTGCACAATAACCTCGTGCTTGTCGCCCTGCACGAATTTCACAGTCGGCGAACCTTCAATCCTTACGGATATAAACTTGCCCACCTTGCGGTACTGCTTCACACTCTCTCCCTCCGTGACAACATAGCTGTCGTTGTCCGTGGATATTAACGTTTTCAAACCACTTGCCTCCGAACAAGAGGCGAATGTCATTGCCGTTCCGGCTGTCAAAGCCGATGCCATTGCCATTGTCATAAATGTTATCTTTTTCATATTCTTATAATTTTTAATTGTATTAACTTGTCAACTCGTCAACTTGTCAACTCGTCAACTAAATCGATATTTCACACGTTTGACGCTACAACAAAGCTAAAAGTTGCGGTGAATAATGTTAAATAAAGCAAAAGATAGAGCCTCGTTTGTTATAATCTGAATTAAATGTATTAACTTTGCGCTAAAATTTCAACTATCCGTATGGCATATAAGATGATTGTGCTCGACCTTGACGGCACGCTAACCAACGAGAAAAAGGAAATAACACCTAAGACCTACGAAGCCTTGATGAAGGCCCAAAGTCTGGGTGTCAAGATTGTGTTGGCATCCGGCAGACCCACATTCGGCATCATGCCCCTTGCCATACAGCTCAATCTCGCCGACCACGACGGATATATCTTGGCCTACAACGGTGGAAAGATTATAAGTTGCAGCACAGGCGACACTATATATAATAAGGAATTAGAGCCCCACCTCGTGCCCATCCTCTATCAGGAGGCCATGGACGCAGGCATGGAGATACTCACATATCAGGGCGAAGGCATAGCCGCCACACGCAAGGAAGACAAATACGTGCTCCACGAGGCATTCATCAACAAGATGCCCGTAGTGCAGTATGACGACTTTCCCCGTCAGGTGGAGTTCCCCATCAACAAGTGCCTCATCGTGGGCGACCCCAAACCGCTCCACCAGCTTGAACTTCGGCTCGCCACCCGCATGCAGGGGCGAATCCTCGTCTATCGCTCATCGGGATTCTTCCTCGAATGTGTGCCAATGGGTATAGAGAAATCGCAGTCGCTCGCCCGCCTAATCTCTGAACTCGGCATCAGGCGCGAAGAGATGATAGCCATCGGCGACGGATACAACGACAAGGGCATGATAGAATATGCCGGACTAGGAGTGGCAATGGCAAACGCCTCGACCGAGGTGCAGGATGCCGCCGACTATATCACCTATTCCAACGAGGAAGACGGAGTGGCCCACGTAGTAGAGAAATTTATTCTAAAGAAATAATTACAAACCATTTTAATAACAAAAATTTTTATGCAAAGTACTAACATTCCTCAAGTGAAACTCGGCATTATCGCTGTTAGCCGAGACTGTTTTCCAATCGCGCTGTCAACACAGCGCCGCGAGAACATCGTGAAAGCCTACAAGGGCGATCTCTTCAACTGCCAGACTACAGTTGAGAACGAGAAAGACATGCTCAAGGCTGTGGCTGAAGTGAAGGAAGCTGGTTGCAACGCTCTCGTTGTATTCCTCGGCAACTTCGGTCCTGAAACCCCTGAAACTCTCATTGCAAAGAACTTCGACGGTCCCTGCATGTTTGTTGCAGCCGCTGAGGGCGACGGCGACATGATCAACGGTCGTGGCGACGCTTACTGCGGTATGCTCAACTGCTCATACAACCTCGGCATGCGCCACCTAAAGGGCTATATCCCCGAATATCCTGTAGGCACAGCAGAGGAAGTGGCTCAGATGATGGCTGAGTTCGTTCCGGTGGCTCGCGTCATCCTCGGTCTCAAGGGCTTGAAGATTATCACCTTCGGTCCGCGTCCACAGGACTTCTTCGCCTGCAACGCTCCTATCAAGGGCTTGTATGAACTCGGCGTAGAGGTAGAGGAGAACTCTGAGCTCGACCTGCTCGTGGCTTACAAGAAGCACGAGAACGACCCGCGCATCGACGCTGTATGCGAGGACATGGCAAAGGAGATGGGCGAAGGCTGCTACTATCCTACTCTGAGCCGCCGCATGGCACAGTTCGAACTCACTCTGCTCGACTGGGCTGAGGAGCACAAGGGCTCACGCCAGTATGTGGCATTTGCCGACAAGTGCTGGCCTGCATTCCCAAGCCAGTTCGGTTTCGAGCCTTGCTACGTAAACAGCCGTCTCGTAAGCCGCGGTATTCCTGTAGCCTGCGAGGTTGACATCTACGGTGCTCTCTCTGAGTACATCGGTATGTGTGCAAGCGACGACACCGTCACTCTGCTCGACATCAACAACTCAGTGCCCAAGTACATCTACGACGAGGACATCATCGGCAAGTATGGCTACAAGCTCACCGACACCTTCATGGGCTTCCACTGTGGCAATACTCCCCAGTGCAAGATGTGCTCTAACCGCAAGATCAAGTATCAGCTCATCCAGAACCGTCTGCTTGAGAACGGTGGCGAGCCCGACTTCACACGCGGTACTCTCGAGGGCGACATCGCAGCCAGCGACATCACATTCTATCGCTTGCAGTGCGACTCTCAGGGCAACCTCCGCTCTTACATCGCCGAGGGTGAAGTGCTCGATGTTCCCACACGTTCGTTCGGTGGTATCGGTATCTTCGCAATCCCCGAGATGGGACGCTTCTATCGTCACGTCCTCATCCAGAAGGGCTATCCTCACCACGGAGCCGTTGCCTTCTCTCACATCGGCAAGACTCTCTTCGAGGTGTTCAAGTATCTCGGCATCAAGGACATCGCCTACAACCAGCCGAAGTCTCTGCCGTATCCGACAGAAAATCCATGGGCTTAATAAGCCCTTTGTGTTTATTTGTTTAGTTTTAGGGGCAGGCAAGCGAGCCTGCCCCGTTTTTTAGAAGCAGGAATAATAACACCAAAGATATGAAAAAGTTATTCATTTTGATTTCATTATTCTGTGCCCTTGTAATATCGTCATTCGCACAGAACACCAAGTTCGGCAAACCCACAAAAGAAGAATGGGAACTGAACAGTGTAAGCTTTGCCCCCGAAGCTGAGGCCGTAGTGCTCTATAAGTCAGTAGATGTATCCTACAAACTCTCCGGAGGATTCAGTGCGTTAGGCAGCGGAGGCGAAGGTTCACTCGACGACAACAGCTTCGCCCCATCCGGCACCAACAAGTATATCAATCCCGACAACACCTCCATGCTCTACGATGTCAAGGTGCGCAACAAGATTCTCAAGGACAGCGGTGCAAAGTATGCCACAATGGACATCATCACCTTCAATGAAGAGGATGATATGGACTGTCGTGACGAGATTTATGAGATGAAGGTCATGGTAATCAGACAGATTGACGGTAAGGTTAAGAAAAAGACCGTATCCTCCTCAAACTTCAAGGACGAGCGAATAGACAACCACTACTGCATACGCCACATCCGCATTCCCGACGTGAAGGCAGGCGACATCGTGGAATACCAATACCAACTGTTCAGCACCCGCAGCACCTACATCTACGACACACAGTTGCAGGAGTGCATACCAGTACTCTACTCAAAGTGCAGGATGGAAATACCTAACATCCTCCAGTTTGACGTCAACAGGCCTATGATTGAGAATGTGACAGCCACTGCCACTTTGGGCAATATATTAGCAGACAGCCCAGGCAACGGCTACCAACTTCCGCGAAAGATTGTCAGCAATATCTTCACCATCGAAGCCCGCAACCTTCCCGCCTACGACGGAGAGATAACTATCCAGAATCTCTCAAGTGGCGATGTACACTGCGTGCGCACCCAACTGAAAGACAAGCGCTACGACATTAAGCCCGACGTTTCCGGTCCCGCACGCCATTTGGTGATTGGCAGATAAGCACACGGATGGACAAGATGACCAAGGAGCAGCGCCACCGCTGCATGGCTGCAATAAAGAGCAAGGGAACACGCCCAGAGATACTGGTGCGCAAGTATCTCTTTGCCCGCGGCTTCCGCTATCGCCTCAACCATCCCCGACTCCCCGGCCATCCCGACATCGTACTGCGCAAATACCGCACAGTCATCTTCGTCAACGGTTGCTTCTGGCATGGACACGACAACTGCCCAAATTTCAAGATGCCCAAGACCAACACCGACTTCTGGCAAAAGAAAATCAACCGCAACAAACAACGCGACATCGACGAACAACGCCAAATAGCCTCAATGGGATGGCACTGCATCACCGTATGGGAATGTCAGCTCAAGCCCCACTGCCGCCAGCAAACCCTCGAATCCCTCGCCCAAACCCTCTACCGCATCTACCTCGCCGACCACTCCGTCCGTCACTACCGCCTCCCCGACTCCGAAGATGAAATCCACATGGCAGCGGAGCCAGAGCCTACTTTAGAATGAATAATATACTTCAACCATTACAATAATCCGCCTCGTGTAGGGTCTTACCTCGTGTAATACCGCCCGTTGCATGGATAACAAATAAAAAAATCAAAAAAACATCGTATTTCCTTTGCCATATCAGAATAAATTCGTAACTTTGTCCCAAAAACAATGAAAAGCTTACGATTATGAATACTAAGACAAGGACAGACATAATACCAAAGATACAAAAATATCTTGCAACACAACCTGTCGAAAGGGCTTGGTTGTTCGGTTCTTTTTCAAGAGGAGAAGAACATGAGGATAGCGACGTCGATATTCTTGTAGATTTTAAAGAAGACGAAGCTATTGGCTTGTTTAAGTATTGCTCAATAATGAACGGCATGTCCGACATAATTGGTCGTAATGTCGATCTTGTACAAAACGGCACATTGCTTCCCTTTGCCATAAAGAGTGTTGAACACGACAAAATCCTTATATATGAGAGAGCCAATTAGAGACATAAACAGATTAGAGCATATAAATGACTTGCCAACACTTCGAAGCCAAGTTGAAAAAATTCTTGCTGAGATGAAATAATATGCCACCATTACAATAACCCTATACCATTTTGCTGATGTCAGCAAAATGGTAGAAAACACATACACGTTTAGCGATACTTAGCTGTTACACACTAAAAAAATCAAAAAAACATCGTATTTCCTTTGTCATATCAGAATAAATTCGTATCTTTGCCGTGCAAAATCCTACTATTATGACAGAAAAAGAACTCAATTCATATCGCCTCACAAGTCTCGAGGAACCCACCGACGAGATGCTTTCATATA
>CALZYS010000056.1 GCA_945830345.1 uncultured Prevotella sp. | reverse complement strand
CGCCCACGTTCCGTCAGGTGAGTACGACGGAGGAGGCCAACGAGGTGTTGCGCACGACAGCCATCGACCTCGTGATATGTATGCCGGGTAATGCCGACAACGATGCCTTCGACGTGGCGAGACAGGTGAAGCAGGACTCGCCCGACATCCCCTGCGTGGTGCTGACTCCATTTTCACACGGTATCACACGACGTATGCAGGACGAGGACCTCTCGATGTTCGACTATATCTTCTGCTGGCTCGGCAACACCAACCTCATACTCTCGATCATCAAACTGATTGAGGACAAGATGAACCTCGAACACGACATCGAGGAGGCTGGAGTGCAGATGATCCTCTTGGTGGAAGACGGTATCAGGGACTATTCGTCGATTCTGCCTAACCTATATAATTATATATTGCAACAGAGCAAGAACTTCTCGCAGGAGGCACTCAACCCCCATGCCGCGGCTCAGCGCAAGAGAGGCCGACCAAAGGTGGTGCTGGCAAGATGCTATGACGAGGCAATCGCCATATTCGAGAAATATCACGAGAACACGCTCGGAGTGATAAGCGATACACGTTTCCCTATCCACGGCACTATGACCGACGACAGGAAGGGTATCGGTTATTCGCCCGAGAAGATGGAGAAAGACCCCGAGGCTGGACTCAAACTGCTGCGCGAGATAAGGCGCAGGGACGAGTTTGTGCCACTCATACTGCAAAGCTCGGAGTCTGCCAACCGTGCCAAGGCTGAGAAGGAACACTTCCGCTTTGTGGATAAGACATCCAAGAAAATGAGCGTCGACCTGAGGCATATCATGGAGGAGCACATGGGATTTGGCGATTTCATCTTCCGCGACCCGAAGACCCACGAGGAGATTATGCGCATACGCTCGCTGAAGGAGTTGCAGGACAATATCTTCAAGATTCCCAACGACTCGATGCTCTATCATATCTCGCGCAACCACATGAGCCGCTGGCTCTGCGCAAGGGCCATCTTCCCCGTGTCGGCATTCCTGAAGCATGTGACGTGGAGAAAACTGCAGGATGTGGATGCCCACAGGCAGATTATCTTCGACGCCATAGTGCAGTATCGCCACATGAAGAACATCGGAGTGGTGGCTGTGTTCGACCGTGGAAAGTTTGACGCCTACAGCCACTTCGCCCGCATCGGCGACGGTTCGCTAGGTGGAAAGGGTAGGGGCTTGGCTTTCCTCGACAATGTGATAAAGAAGCATCCCGAACTCAACCAATACAACGGGGTGTCGGTGAGCATTCCCCGCACGGTAGTGCTCTGCACCGACATCTTCGACGAGTTTATGGACAAGAACAACCTCTATCAGATAGCCCTCAGCGATGCATCTGACGAGGAGATACTTGCCCATTTCCTCAGAGCGCAGTTGCCCGACTCGCTGATTGCCGACTTCTTCACCTTCTTCGATGCGGTGAAGTCGCCGATTGCCATCCGCTCGTCGTCGCTGCTCGAAGACAGTCATTATCAGCCGTTTGCGGGAATATATTCCACATACATGATACCCTATCGCGACGACAAATACGAGATGCTGAGGATGTTGGCATGTGCCATCAAGGGCGTGTATGCCTCGGTGTATTACAGGGACTCGAAGGCATATATGACTGCCACGAGCAATGTGATCGACCAAGAGAAGATGGCGGTGATACTGCAGGAGGTGGTGGGCCACCAGTATGGCGACCACTACTATCCCAACTTCAGCGGTGTACTGCGTTCCATCAACTACTATCCTATCGGCGACGAGAAGGCTGAGGAGGGTATAGCGAGCCTCGCCTTGGGACTCGGAAAATATATCGTTGATGGAGGCCAGACATTGAGGGTGAGTCCGTATCATCCCCACCAGGTGTTGCAGACGAGCGAGATGGAGACGGCACTGAGGGACACTCAGACGAGATTCTATGCCCTGGACATGACCAACGTGAGCGAGGACTTCAAGGTGGACGACGGATTCAACATCAAGAACTTGAGGGTGAAGGAGGCCGACAAGGACGGTGCGCTCAACTATATCGCCTCGACCTACGACCCATACGACCAGGTGATTCGCGACGGCATATACGAGGGCGGACGCAAGATTATCTCCTTCTGCGGAGTACTGCAGCAGGGCGTGTTCCCCTTGCCCGAACTGCTGCAGATGGCTCAGACATTCGGTGAGCAGGAGATGAAGCGACCGGTGGAGATTGAGTTTGCATGTAATATCAACAACGACAAAACGGGCGAGTTCTACTTGCTTCAGATACGTCCGATAGTGGATAGCAAGCAGATGTTGGAGGAAGACCTGACGAAGATTCCCGACGAGCAATGCCTATTGCGCTCGCACAACTCGCTTGGACACGGAATTAGTGAAGAGGTGACGGACGTGGTGTATGTGAAGGTGGACGACAACTTCACGGCGGTGAACAATCCCGCGATAGCGATGGACGTGGAGCGAATCAACCGCAAATTCCTCGACGAGGGCAAAAGCTATATCCTTGTAGGTCCAGGGCGATGGGGCTCAAGCGACCACTGGCTCGGCATACCGGTGAAGTGGCCGCATATCTCGGCAGCCAAACTGATTGTGGAGTTGGGACTGAAGAACTATCGCGTGGATCCGAGTCAGGGCACGCATTTCTTCCAGAACCTCACGTCGTTCGGAGTGGGATATTACACCATCAACCCCTATAACAACGACGGCATCTTCCGTCAGGATATCCTCGATGCCATGCCGGCAGTGGAGGAGACGCAATACGTGCGCCACGTGCGCTTTGACCATCCGATAAAGATAATGATGGACGGAAAGAAACAAGAAGGTGTGGCGTTGATATAACAAAAAAGCCCTGCGATTTGCAGGGCTTTTTTAGTTATATTATAAAGATTAGTTGTATTTCAGGATCTGACCGGGCATCAGGCGGATGTTGCGACCGATGCGGTTGATGCGGCAAATCTCGTCGATGGTAGTGCCACGCTTGCGTGCTATTGAGGCGAGAGTCTCGCCACGCTTCACCTTGTGGAACTTGACATCCTTGGCGTAGGTGGCCTCGGGAGCGGCAATAGCAAGCTCGGTGTCCTCATTTTCATTAACACCACCTTTGCCGCCAACACCACGCAGACGGTTGGCTGCGATAGACTCTTTCTGATATGTGTCGCGATAGAACATATAGTAGTCACCTACAACATCCTGGTTCTTGAAGTCGAACATAAGGGCAGGATTGAGAGCCACACCACAGAGACGAGTCTCGAAATGGAGGTGAGAACCGGTGCTTCGTCCGGTGTTGCCACCAAGGCCGATGGGCTGACCAGCCTCCACAATCTCGTCCTCAGCCACAAGGTGCTTGGACATGTGACCATAGATAGTCTCTAAGCCATTGCCATGACGGATTACCACATACTTGCCGTAGCCGCCAGCCTCATACTTCACCATACGCACCTTGCCGCTAAAGGCAGCACGGATGGTGTCGCCGATATACACCTTGACATCGATACCCTTGTGCTGGCGTCCCCAGCGGGCACCGAAGTTGGATGTCACCACGCGGTTGTCGGTAGGCATGCAGAATCCGCGGAGATTAATCTTGAATGTATCAGGCAGAGCTGTGGCACGATGTG
Organism: uncultured Prevotella sp.; assembly: GCA_945830345.1. GTDB lineage: Bacteria > Bacteroidota > Bacteroidia > Bacteroidales > Bacteroidaceae > Prevotella. The sequence goes on along the minus strand of CALZYS010000056.1, from coordinate 10,962 downwards.
CATAGTGGTTGTTCCAATCCTCATAGAGATCAGCCGCAGGAGTCTCAGCCTGCTCATTGAGAATGAGCTGGTGGAGAGCTACAGAATCGACTACCTTCATCTTTCTGTCGATGGGGGCTTGGCGTGCGAGCAAGTCCTGGGCCATCACTGGAGCGGAGGTTATAGACGCCAATGCCAATATTGCTAATGTTTTCAGTTTTCTAAATTTCATAATTTGTTTAAGTTATTCTATCAAGTGCCTCAATATGGGACACATTTCGGTTATAAGGTGGGCAAAATATTAATTACAATCCAATTACAATTTATGCCCGAAAATGCCGATTTTGTAAAAGCGACGTTGCAAAGTTAGTAAAAAATCCCCAAAGTTGTGCTCGAATTAACTAACTTTATAGGTATTTTAACTATTTATTTGGGTTTCTTATGGCTTATTAAGTGTTTTCGCACACAAATTGCCTATGAAATAGCCGACCAATCGATATTTGTCTTTTTCAGTTCGTGAAGCCTGTTCCACAGCATTGCATGTTCGGGCAGATTGCAGTCGGGGTCCTTGGTGATGATGTCCTGCGCCTCGTCGCGAGCCAACTGTACGAGGAGTCCGTCGCGGGCGATGTCGGCAATAAGGAGGTCGAATGCCATACCACTCTGCTGTGTGCCTTCGAGGTCGCCGGGACCACGCAGTTTGAGGTCGGCTTCGGCAATGCGGAATCCGTCGTTGGTGTCGCACATGATGTCTATGCGCTTGCGAGTGTCTTCGCTGAGTTTATATGGTGTGACGAGGATGCAATAACTCTGGTCGGCTCCACGGCCCACACGTCCGCGTAATTGATGGAGCTGGGACAATCCGAAGCGCTGCGCCTCAAGGATGACCATCACCGAGGCATTGGGCACATTCACTCCCACCTCAATCACGGTGGTAGCGACGAGCATCTGGGTTTCGCCACTGACGAAGCGTTGCATCTCATCCTCCTTGTCCTTGGCTTTCATCTTGCCGTGAACCTTGCTCATGCGGAATTCGGGGAACACCTCGCGCAGAACCTCAAAGCCGTCCTCAAGGTTCTTGAGGTCGATCTTCTCGCTTTCCTCAATGAGAGGGAAGACCACATACACCTGTCTGCCCATGCCCACCTGACGACGTATGCTTTCGTAGAGACGGGGCAGTTGGGTGTCGAAGACATGCTGGGTGTGAATGGGTTTTCGGCCAGGAGGCAGTTCGTCGATGACGCTCACGTCGAGGTCGCCATAGAGTGTCATGGCAAGGGTGCGCGGAATAGGTGTGGCTGTCATCACGAGCACATGGGGCGGAGTGGTGCTTTTGCCCCATAATTTGGCGCGTTGGGCCACACCGAATCGGTGTTGTTCATCGACAACGACAAGACCGAGTTGCCAGAATATCACGGTGTCCTCGATGACGGCATGGGTGCCCACGAGGATGTCCACCTTACCGAGGGCGAGGTCGGAGAGGATGGCCTGTCGTTTCTTGCCCTTCACCATTCCCGTGAGCAGTTCCACCCTGATGTCCATATCGCCGAGAAACTGGCGTATGGTCTGCAGGTGTTGCTCGGCAAGAATTTCGGTAGGAGCCATTATGCAAGCCTGATAACCATTGTCGAGGGCAATGAGCATCGACATGAGTGCCACGAGAGTCTTGCCGCTACCGACGTCGCCCTGAAGCAGTCGGTTCATCTGTCGTCCGCTGCCAACGTCGGCTCTTATCTCCCTGATGACTCTCTTCTGTGCGCCAGTGAGTTCGAAGGGCAGATGATTGTGGAAGAAGCCGTTGAATTTGTCGCCAATGCGCGAGAACACCAAACCACGATATTTGCGGCGGTGATCGCTGGCATACCTTACTATATTAAGTTGGACGTAGAAGAGTTCCTCGAATTTCAGTCGCACGCGTGCAGCCTCCAATGCCTTGGCATCGTAGGGAAAATGGATGTTGCGAAGGGCAAAGTCGCGCGAGGCGAGATTGCGCTTGTTGCGGATGAAGTCGGGAAGGGTTTCGGGGATGGGGCAAGATGCGGGGGAGCCGGCAGGACTGATGGCGGCGATGTTGTCGAAACGTTCGAAGAGCTTGCGCATAAGTTTCTCGATAAAGCGTGACGAATATCCCGCCTTGCGCATCTTCTCGGTGAGCGAGTAATAGGGTTGCATACCCATACCTTGTGTCTGCATTTCTTCGGCAGGGTCAACATCAGGTTGTGACACGTTGATGCGTCCGTTGAAGACGTTGGGTTTGCCGAAGATAATGTATTCTTTACCAATTTTATAATTCTGTTTGGCATATTTGCCACCAGCAAACCATGTGAGGTCCATGATGCTCTCGCCGTCGGTGAAGTGGGCGACGACTCGCTCCTTACGCGGGCTTGTCTTGAATGTCTCGAATCCCATTATGTGCCCTTTAATCTGGATATAAGGCATCTCGGTGGTCACCTCCTTGATACGGTATATCTTGCTGCGGTCGATGTATTTGTAGGGGAAGTATTGCAGAAGGTCATTAAAGTAGTGGATGCCGAGTTCGTCTCTCAGCATCTTCTCCCTTTGCGGGCCTACGCCGGGGAGGTATTTTATTTCGGTGTCGAGGATGGTGGGCATTATTTCATTTTAGGCTCGCGAGCAAAACTCGCGAGAACGGTGGCTGGGGGATTATTCACTATTCATTTCTTAAAATCGCTGAGGCGATTTTGAGATCAAATGGGGTTGTGATTTTGATGTTCTCACGATTGCCTTCGACGAGGGTGATAGTATTGCCAAGGGCTTCCACAACCGAGGCATCGTCGGTGAACATGGGGGTGAAGGGCTGGCGATAGGCACGCTTGAGGAGTTGAATGTCGAAGGTCTGCGGAGTCTGTACAAGACGGTATTCATCACGCGAGACCGTCTTGCTGTCGTCGCCTTCAAGATGGCGCACAGTCTCTACCACAGGGATGACAGGGATGACAGCACCTTGATGGCGTGCTGTCTCATAACATCCTGCGATTACGTCAATAGACGGGAATGGGCGCACTCCGTCGTGCACTCCCACCACACCCTCGGCATCGTCGGGAATGAGCGACAGACCATTGCTCACCGAATGGAAGCGGGTTTCACCACCATCGGCGATACTATATCTCTCATCGAAATGATACTCCTTGCACAGTGATTGCCAATAGGCCTGTTGCGCCTTGGGCAGGACGAGGATGATGTTGATGTCGGCACTGTATTCGCGGAAACGGCGGATGGTACGCATCAGCACCGGCAGTCCGCAGACGGGAAGAAACTGCTTGGGGATATCACTCCCCATGCGCAGTCCCTTGCCGCCAGCCACTATAATGATATAATCCATATCGAGCATTCTTCATTGACTTCGTCGATAGCTGGCTTCACCTCAGCATAGCTCGAGCAAGCTCGGCTCTGCATTCGGTTTGCGCAGCTATTCTTCACTCTTCATTTCCTTCTCAAGGTGCTTATACATCATTCCCTCACGGATGGGCTCAACGGGTTTGCTGCCGACTAGCTGCTTGAGCATTGTGTAGGCAAACTCCAACGAGGCAGCGGGACCTTCGCCTGTGGTGATGTTGGAATCGACGGTGACCAATTCTGCAGTATATTCAGCTTCGGTCAGGTATTTCTCAAATCCAGGATAACAAGTTGCCTTCTTGCCCTTGAGAAGTCCCAAGCCACCGAGAACAAGCGGAGCGGCACAGATAGCGCCAATCTTCTTGTGGCGGAGGTTGTGCTCGATGAGCAGGTTGCGCAATCCCTGGTGCTCGTTGAGGTTGGTGGCTCCTGGCATTCCTCCAGGAAGAACGAGCAAGTCGGCATCATCAAACTTACATTCGGCGAATACCTTGTCGGCCTTGATTATCACGTTGTGAGCACCCTTGACAAACTCGCTGCCAGTGATGCTTACTGTTACCACTTCAATTCCTGCGCGACGGAATACGTCAACTGGTGACATGGCCTCGACTTCCTCAAAGCCATTTGCAAGAAATACATAAACCTTTGCCATAGTATATAAATTTAGATTTTTAACTTATAAATTACAATTTTCATTTAATAGCAGCGAGGTATTGCTTGATAGTCTCATGCAGTCCCATATAGAGGGCATCGCAGACGATGGCATGACCGATGCTAACCTCGTCGGTCCATGGTATCATCTGATGATAGTAGTGGAGGTTGACAAGACTGAGATCGTGTCCGGCATTAAGTCCAAGCCCCTGTCTGCGTGCCTCCTCGGCAGCCTTGATAAATGGGGCAATGGCAGCCTCGCGGTCGCGAAGGTAGTTGGCAGCATAGGGCTCAGTGTAGAGCTCCACCCTGTCGGCACCACATTCCTTGGCATAAGCCACCATTTCCTCTTCGGGATCGACGAAGATGGATGTGCGAATGCCAGCCTCGTTGAATCTTCCCACCACGTCAGTGAGGAATGACTTGTTGGTCTTGGTGTCCCAACCGTGATTCGACGTAATCTGGTTGTCGGCATCGGGCACGAGAGTAACCTGCGTCGGTTTCACCTCAAGCACGAGGTCGATATATTTCGGGATTGGATTTCCCTCGATGTTCAATTCTGTTGTTATCCTGGGTTTTATATCCCTGACATCCTGATATCTGATATGTCTTTCGTCGGGACGCGGGTGTACGGTTATACCCTGCGCACCGAATCGCTCGCAGTCAATAGCCACCTTCTCGACATCGGGATTATTTCCACCGCGGGCATTGCGGATGGTGGCCACTTTGTTGATGTTTACGCTTAATTTCGTCATCTCTGCTAAATATTTTCAGTTTTTATTTTGTATTTTGAGCGAAAAGTATTACTTTTGCACTGCAAAGATAAGGTAAATCATTGGAATATCCAAATTAATTAATATTTTTTATATGACTGCACGCACATTAAAGTTTGCAATTTTCGGAAACAGCTATCAGGCAAAGAAGTCTATAGCCATAGAAAACATCATCCGTTGTCTCAATAATTACGGCGCTTACATCAGTATCGACAGTGAGTACTATCACTTCCTTGTAGAGGAGCAGAAAGTTAAGGTTGAGGTCAACAAGGTGTTCCGTGGTGATGACTTTGACTCCGACTTCGTCATATCCATGGGTGGCGACGGCACATTTCTGAAATCGGTGAGCAGGGTGGGCGAGAAGTCAATACCCATCATCGGCGTGAATATGGGTAGGTTAGGATTCTTGGCAGATGTATCCCCCAATGATTTTCGTTGTTGCCTTGAATCATTGTATTCGGGCGAATATACAGTGGAGAACCGCACATTGATGGAGGTAGTGGCTGATGCGGATTTTGCAGGCAGCAAATATGCCCTTAATGACGTGGCGATACTCAAGCGCGACAATGCATCGATGATATCCATTCATACCGACATCAACGGCAATTATCTGACAACCTATCAGGCTGACGGACTCATCATAAGCACTCCCACAGGTTCTACGGCTTATTCGCTCTCGAATGGCGGACCGATAATAGCTCCGGGGACTAAGGTGTTCTCGCTCACTGCCGTGGCACCGCATAGTCTGAATGTGCGCCCGATGGTGATAGCCGACAGTTCGGAACTGACATTCCAGGTGGAATGTCGCAGTTCGCATTTCCTGCTTGCTATTGACGGAAGGTCGGAGACATTGCCCGACGGTTCGTCGTTCTCCATACGCAGGGCTCCATTCAGTGTGAAGATTGTGAAGCGACCAGGTAAGCGCTACTATGACACACTGAGGGAGAAGATGATGTGGGGGGCAGATCCAAGGAATTAATTCTTTTTATTATTTTATTAAGGTGAAAGTGTTAAACTAATGTTAAACACTCGAAAAGTCATTGTCATATCACAGAAATGTCTTACTTTTGCAGCGTACTATTAAAGTAGTACACTATAACAGAGGTAAACATAACATTAAAAAGAACGACAATGATACAGGTAAAGAACATCACATTTGGTTATCCAGGCGCCAAGAAGAACGTCTTCTCAGACTTCAGCCTGGAACTCGAAGGCAACAACATCTGTGGCCTTCTCGGAAAGAACGGAACAGGCAAATCGACACTCCTATATCTCATCAGCGGACTGCTCCGCGCAAAGAAGGGAGAAATCCTTGTGGATGGAGTGGGAGCAGATGAGCGCAATCCAAATATCCTCAATGACATCTTCATCGTGCCCGAGGAGTTTGAGATGCCCGCAGTAACTCTTGATACCTATGTAAAGATTAACGAGGTGTTCTATCCCAACTTCTCTCGCGAGGTATTGGAGAGCAGCCTGAAGGACTTCGAGTTGCCGCTGTTCCATAAGCTCAACGAACTATCGATGGGACAGAAGAAGAAGGTGTTCATGAGTTTTGCACTCGCCACCAACACCCGCTATCTCTTGATGGACGAACCCACCAACGGACTCGACATCCCCTCGAAGGCACAGTTCCGACGCGTGGTGGCAAACACTATGACCGAGGAAAGATGTGTGATTATCTCCACCCACCAGGTGCACGACGTGGAGGCTCTGCTCGACCATGTGCTCATGATCAACCAGAGTGAGATTCTGCTCAACGCCTCTACTGCAGATATTTGCGAGAAGTATAAGTTTGAATACCGCCTTCCGCAGGACATGGACGACACTGTGCTCTATGCCGAGCCGTCGCTCCAGGGAAATGCCGTCATAGCCAAGCGAGAGGCAGGCGACGCAGAGACTCCCATCAATCTCGAACTGCTGTTTAATTATATAAATAAATAAAATACATACTACAATGAAAAAAGCATTTGACTTACATAGATTCGGCCTCCTGATGAAGTGGGAGACCTTGACAGAGAAAAAGGATTATATCCGTTGTACCATAGGACTGGCAATAGCCCTTACGTTCCTCTTCTGCATACCAATACTCAATATGAAGATGCAAGGAATCAATTCTTATCCCCTTGGAGATCGTGAGGCGAGCTTCCTTTTCCAGTTGGACCAGATGAGCGGTATGGCTATGTTTACAATATTCATGTCGTTGACCATCGGAGCATCGTTTATCTTCAATAACATGCAGACCAAACAGCAGCGCATTGCCTATCTGATGATGCCGGCAACCAACTTGGAGAAATTCCTTGCTCGATACCTCCATGTGTCAATAGGTTATATGGTTTGCGTGGCTGTGGCATTGGTGTTTGCCGACTTGATGCAATTTATCTTCACCAAGATAATGCTCGATGGAGTGGGTGGTTCGGTGATTGCAAAGATGTATGATGACATATTCACGAGTGAAGACCCGAGTACATTTAGGTTTGGCGATATGAGAGTTTTTGGTTGTTATGTTGATGCCATGGTCATCACTATATTCGTCGCCACCAATGCCTTTTGTACATTCTGCGGCACCATCTATCGCCGTCAGGCATGGCTCTTCACCTTCTGTACGGCATTCGTATTGTGGTTCCTCCTCATCTTCATCAACACCAACGTGTATGACTTCGCAACACTGATATTCGGTAATATCAACGAGGACAACTGGAAGGTGTATTTCTGGATAATCTTAATCCTGATGTGGGTGGTGAACGCCGCACTCTATTGGGGAAGCTACAAGATATTCAGCCGTATGCAAGTAATCAACAACAAGTGGTTGAACATTTATTAATAAAAATAAGGTAGAGACTATGAATTTCACTAATGACAAGGCGATATACATACAGATGGCTGACCGCCTCTGCGATGAGATCCTTGCGGGAACATACAAGGACGACGACCGAATACCCAGCGTCAGGGAGTATGCTGTGATGCTGCAGGTGAACACCAATACGGCAGTGAAGGCATACGACCAGTTGGCGCGCGACGGTATCATATACAACAAGCGCGGATTGGGTTACTTCGTCACTGCCGGGGCAAAAAAGGAAATAAAGAAGGCGAGGAAGCAGGAGTTCATGAAGCAAAGACTGCCCGAACTCTTCCGCCAGATGCAGTTATTGGACATTACAATGGAAGATATTCAGAAGGTATGGCAACAGCAGTAGTGATTTTAACATTAATTATAGGAGCTATTTGCAGCTTTTTTGTAGTTTAGTGCGTCTAACGTGACAAAAGCATCGATGAAACCCACCGGTGACAGTAGATTAAGTAATTTTTAAAAGAAAGAAGTTATGAGTTTATTACATCTCAAGGATGTCAACAAGACCTATCAGGGAGCGCAACCATTGCACGTTCTGAAAGGTATCAATCTCGACATCGATAAGGGTGAGTTTGTATCCATCATGGGTGCATCGGGCTCGGGTAAATCCACATTATTAAATATATTGGGGATTCTCGACAACTACGACACCGGTGAGTATCTGCTCAACGACGTGCCCATCTGGAATCTCAGTGAGACGAAGGCGGCAGAGTATCGCAACAAGATGATCGGTTTCATCTTCCAGTCGTTCAACCTCATCCCGTTTAAGACGGCGGTGGAGAATGTCGAACTCCCCCTGTTCTATCAGGGAGTGAGCCGCCGCAAGCGCCATCAGATGGCGATGGAATATCTCGACCGTCTGGGATTGACGCAGTGGGCCAATCACTATCCCAACGAGATGTCGGGAGGTCAGAAGCAGCGTGTGGCTATAGCCCGCGCCCTCATCACCCGTCCGCAGATAATTCTCGCTGACGAACCAACGGGAGCTCTTGACTCAAAGACCAGTGTGGAGGTAATCGAACTGCTGAAGAAACTCAACCAGGAGGAGGGCATCACCATAGTGGTAGTGACCCACGAGGGCGGTGTTGCTAACGAGACCAATAAGATTGTGCATATCAAGGACGGACTCATAGGAGAAATAGAGGATAATTTCGACCACCATGCCAACCGTGGATTCAAGTAAAAGGAGTTAAAGGAGTCCAAGGAGTTTAAAGGAGTTAAAGACGAATGTTTATTCTCCCCCAAACTCATTTATGTAAACTTTTGGAAGCAGAAAAGCTATTGTCTTTAACTCCCTTTGACTCCCTTTAACCCCTTAAACTCCACAAAAGATAAAAGATATAATATGATTGAACTCTTTAAAGAAATCTGGAGTACAGCCAAGCGCAACAAGCTCCGCACGTCACTCACAGGCTTCGCCGTGGCATGGGGAATATTCATGCTGATATTCCTCCTGGGAGCTGGCAACGGACTCATCAATGCCAATCTCGACCAGTCGGGAAGATTCCTCGCCAACTCAATGCAGATATTCGGCGGACGCACCTCCAAGGCCCACAAAGGACTGAAGGAGGGAAGGTATATCTCGCTCAATGAGCGCGATGTGGATATGACAGCAAAGACATTCGCCGAGAATACGGAGGCAGTCGGTTCGATACTCTCGCAGTATGGAGTGAACATATCACTTGGCGAGAACTATGTATCATCGCAAACTCTCAGCGGTGTATATCCCTCAGAGGCTGACATCAACAAGCGCGAGGTATTATCAGGACGCTTCATCAACGACATAGACATGAAAGAACGCCGCAAGGTGATTGCCTTGTGGCAAGCGCAAGCCAAGGAACTCGCCAAAGACTATCTCTCTCTCGTCGGGCGCGACGTAAAGGTGGGTGACTTGATGTTCAAGGTGATAGGTATAGTGAAGGATGACAAGCAGCGTCAGAACAACGAGGCTTTCATCCCCTATACCACCCTGAAAACCATCTATGCCAAGGGTGATGAGGCTGGCAATATTCAGTTTGAGATTAAGGGGCTCGTCACTGAGGCTCAGAACAAGGAATTCGAAAGCAACTACCGTGCCCATCTCAACAACCAGCATGACGCTTCACCCGATGACGAGTCGGCGGTGTATATCTGGAACAGGTACATGGACAACATACAGATGGCTCAGGGTATCAGTATCATACGCACTGCCTTGTGGGTAATCGGACTCTTTACCCTACTAAGCGGTATTGTGGGCGTGTCGAACATCATGCTCATCACCGTGAAGGAGCGCACCCGCGAGTTTGGTGTGCGCAAGGCGATAGGGGCAAAGCCGTGGCAGATACTCAAGCTCATCATCACCGAGAGTGTCATCACGACAGCCATCTTTGGATATATCGGAATGATATGCGGTATTGCCGCCAATGAATATATGGACGCGACGATAGGTCATGAGGTGGTGGATACAGGACTCTTCCAGGCGACGATGTTCCTCAATCCCACGGTAGGAATTGATGTCTGCATACAGGCAACCCTCGTGATAATCATCGCCGGAACCATCGCAGGACTCATTCCAGCCTTGAAAGCTGCAAGAGTAAGGCCGATAGAAGCATTGAGGGCGGAGTAATGTCTTTTATCTACTTTAGCGACCGTAGGGAGCGATAACTTCGTCTAACTCCTTTTTACTCCTCTTCATTAAGATTAAGTAGAACAAATTAATTTTTTAATTTCAAATGAAATTTGACATAGATACCTACCGCGAGATTATCGACACGATCACCCGCAACAAGAGTCGCAGTTTTCTTACTGGATTCGGAGTGTTCTGGGGAGTGTTCATGCTCATCGTCCTTATTGGCGGTGGACAGGGACTCAAGGAGATGTTGCAGAAGAACTTCGCGGGATTTGCCACCAACTCGGCTATGATATGGACGCAGAATACCACCAAGGCATATAAGGGATTCCGTAAGGGACGATATGTGTCGATGGTGGAAAAGGACATGACACGTCTGCGCCAGCAAGTGCCAGAACTCGACATCATCACTCCGGTGATGTTCGGCGGCAAGAAGAATGCCGTGAAGGGCGAGCATTCGTTCTCGGCAAACGTGTCGGGAGTGAGCTACGACTATGCCGATGTCACTTCGCCCCTTATGTACTACGGTCGCTTCCTCAATGAGATGGACATACGCGAGGCTCGCAAGGTGTGCGTCATCGGTAAGGAGGTTTATAAGAAACTGTTCCCCGGGGGCGGCGACCCATGCGGGCAGCGTATTCGTCTCGACTCTACATATTATCAGGTTGTGGGAGTGGATTACAAGGTGAGCGGCATCAACATCAACGGACGCAACGACCAGATAGTCTCCATTCCATATACAGTGT
>CALZYS010000055.1 GCA_945830345.1 uncultured Prevotella sp. | reverse complement strand
CGGCATTTGCCATAACCAATGCCGACGACAAGAACGGAATGGTGATGGTGCAGAACACCAAGGCAACGGTGAAGACATATTCGACACGCACCTTGGCCGACTTTAAGGCAAAGATCATAGAGTGTCATTTCGAGGGAATGTATCTCGACATCGACGGACATGAGGTTGGAGTGCAGTTTATTGGCAAGTTTAATGTCAGCAACCTGCTTGCTGTGTATGGTGCAGCCGTGATGCTCGGTAAGAAGCCCGAGGATATATTGGTGATAATGAGTACGTTGAAGAGCGTGAGTGGCCGACTCGAACCAATACGTTCAAACGAGGGAGTGACGGCTATCGTGGATTACGCCCATACGCCCGACGCCCTCGAAAATGTGCTCAACGCCATCCATGAGGTGCTCGACGGCAAGGGAAAGGTGATAACGGTGTGTGGAGCCGGCGGTAATCGCGACAAGGGCAAGCGCCCCCTGATGGCCCAGGAAGCCGTGAAGCAGAGTGACCGCGTGATAATCACGAGCGACAATCCCCGTTTTGAGGAACCGCAGGACATCATCAACGACATGCTTGCCGGACTCAATTCCCAGCAGATGAAGAAGGTGGTGAGCATTGCCGACCGCCGTGAGGCCATACGCACCGCGGTGATGTTGGCAGAGAAGGGCGACGTGATTCTCATTGCCGGAAAGGGGCATGAGGACTATCAGGAGATAAAGGGTGTGAAGCACCACTTTGACGATCGTGAAGAGGTAAGGAAGATATTTTCATAAAACGAAGACAAGATGCTATACTATCTGTTTAGATTTCTCGACCAGTATGATATTCCCGGAGCTCACATCTGGGCATATATCTCATTCAGGTCGCTTCTGACGCTCATCCTTTCGCTGATGATATCGGCATGGTTTGGCGAGAAGTTTATCAAATACATGAAACGCCGCAACATATCCGAGGTGCAGCGTGACGCGAGCATTGACCCCTTTGGAGTGGAGAAGAAGGGCGTGCCGACAATGGGTGGCATCATCATCATGGTGTCGATACTCTTGCCTGTGCTGTTGCTTGGCCGTATGCGTAATATCTATCTCATACTCATGATAGTGACTACGGTATGGCTCGGTTTCCTCGGTTTCCTCGACGACTATATCAAGATATTCCGCAGGAACAAGGAGGGACTTAAAGGCAAATACAAGATTGTCGGTCAGGTGTCGATTGGTTTGATTGCCGGTCTCGTGCTGTATTTCAGTCCTGACGCCGTGATGCGCGAGAATGTGTCGATGGAGAGGCAGGGGCAGGAGATGGTGGTGAAGCACAAGAGCCATGCCGAGAAATCGCTGAAGACCACCATACCATTCCTGAAGAACCACAACCTCGACTATTCGGAGGTGATGTCGTTCTGCGGCAAGCACAAGGAGGCTGCGGGATGGATTCTGTTTGTGGTGATGACAATAATCGTGGTGACGGCAGTTAGTAACGGAGCCAATCTCAACGACGGAATGGATGGTATGTGTGCGGGCAATTCAGCCGTGATTGGTGTGGCATTGGGTATATTGGCCTACGTGTCGAGTCATATAGAGTATGCTGCATATCTGAATATCATGTATATCCCGGGCAGTGAGGAACTTGTGGTGTTCATCTGTGCCTTTGTGGGAGCGATGATAGGTTTCTTGTGGTATAATGCCTATCCGGCACAGGTGTTCATGGGCGATACGGGCTCGCTTACCATTGGCGGTATCATTGCCGTGTGTGCCATCATCATACATAAGGAACTCATGTTGCCTATCCTGTGCGGCATATTCTTTGTGGAGAGTCTGAGTGTCATCATCCAAACACAGTGGTTCAAAATACAAAAGCGCAGAGGGCAGAGGGTGCGTGTATTCCGAGCTACACCTATACACGATAATTTCCGCAAGCTCGACTCGCAGTTGGACTCCACGAGCCGCTATATACTGAAAGGTTGGCCGCATCGCCCGTTCCATGAGTCGAAGATCACCATCCGTTTTTGGATTGTGACTATCATTCTTGCAGCATTAACAATAATAACATTGAAAATCAGGTGATTGAGATATGAAAAGAATAGTGATATTGGGAGCAGGTGAGAGTGGTGCAGGAGCCGCTGTACTTGCCAAGAAAGAAGGATTCGACGTGTTTGTTTCCGACATGTCGATGATAAAGGATAAGTATAAGAAGATGCTTGACGACCGCAACATCGAGTGGGAGGAAGGCCATCACACCGAGGAGAAGATACTCAATGCCGACGAGATAATCAAGAGCCCCGGAATACCCAATGAGGCTCCGATGATACAGAAGATAATCGCCAAGGGCATACACATTATCAGCGAGATAGAGTTTGCCGGACGCTACACCAACTCGAAGATGATATGTATCACGGGCAGTAATGGAAAGACAACCACCACGTCGCTCATCTACCATATCTTCAAGGAGGCAGGCTATGACGCAGGATTGGCAGGAAATATCGGAAACTCGTTGGCTCTGCAGGTGGCAGAGGATCCGCACGAATACTACATTATTGAACTGAGTTCGTTCCAGCTTGACAATATGTATGACTTCCGTGCCAACATCGCCATCCTGCTGAACATCACGCCCGACCATCTTGACAGATACGGCAACTGCATGCAGAACTATGTGGATTCGAAGATGAGAATCATACAGAATCAGACAGCCCAGGACTCGTTCATCTATTGGCACGATGACCCGATTATCAGTCGCGAGTTGGCGAAATATGACATTAAGGCAGTGCAATATCCGTTCTCGGAGTTGAAGGAAAAGGGCAGCATCGGATATATCGAGAAAGGCGAATACGAGATAGAGAAACCCACTCCGTTCAATATGGAGCAGGAGAGCTTGAGCCTTACGGGTAAGCATAATATCTACAACAGTCTGGCTGCCGGTATCGCCTCAAATATATCAGGAATCAAGAAGGAAGTGATACGCAGAAGCCTTGGTGATTTCCCTGGTGTGGAACATCGATTGGAAAAGGTGGCAAAGGTGAATGGAGTGCAGTATGTGAACGACTCCAAGGCCACTAATGTGGATGCCTGTTGGTATGCCTTGGAAAGCATGAAGACAAAGGTAGTGCTTATCCTCGGAGGCAAGGACAAGGGCAACGACTATAATGAGATAAAGGACCTCGTGAGGGAGAAGTGTTCTGCATTGGTGTATCTTGGTGCTGACAATGCCAAACTGCATGCTTTCTTCGACGGTATGGGAATCCCCGTGCGCGACACACATTCCATGCCCGAGTGTGTGGCAGCTTGCCATGAGTTGGCAAAGCCGGGAGAGACGGTGTTGCTGAGCCCCTGTTGCGCCAGCTTCGACCTCTTCAAGAATATGGAGGATCGAGGCGAGCAATTTAAGACGTTGGTGAGGGGGTTATGATGATATATTATCCGGATAATCAGGAATGTTTGGATAATCCGGAAAATCCGGATTTATCATTGAATAAAATATAAAATTAAGAATGAACAAGACTATTGGTAATATTTTCAAGGGCGACAAAGTCATTTGGATAGTGTTTTTTATGCTATGTATGATTAGTTTGGTGGAGGTGTTCAGCGCTTCCAGTAATCTGACGTACAAGAGCAACAACTTCATTATGCCCATAATGAAGCATGCCCTTATGCTTGCTGTCGGAGGATTTATTGCCGTGGTCATTACTAATATTCCTTGCCGGTATTTCAAACTGACGACGCCTTTCCTCATACTGATTTCCTATGTCACACTATTGTGGGTGTTGTTTGCAGGAGAGTCGATAAACGGGGCTAACCGTGTGATAGAGGTGGCGGGCCAGACCTTCCAACCGTCGGAGATTGCCAAGGGAACGATAATCCTTTCGGAGGCACAGATTCTTTCTGCGATGCAGACTGAGAGAGGTGCTGACCGCCAAGCGTTTAAGTACATATTATGGATAGCGTTGCCAATGATATTCCTGATAGGACTGGAAAACCTTTCCACAGCCCTGCTGTTGTTCTCCACCATGTTTCTTGTGATGTTCATTGGACGGGTGCCATGGATTCAGTTGGGCAAGTTGGCTGGCATTTGTGTGGGATTGGCATTGGCAGGACTGTTGCTCATTGAGGTTGTGGGTGATGACACTAAGGTGGCGAATCCCAAACTCACCAAAGTGGAGGAGGTGGCAAAGCCCAAGAAAGAGCGCAATGCCATCGAAAAACTGTTTCACCGTGCTGACACATGGAAGGGACGTATCAACAAGTTCTTTGACGACAAGGAGGTGACTCCACTGGAATACGACCTCGACAAGGATGCGCAAGTGGCACATGCCAATATTGCCATCGTGTCGAGCAATGTGATAGGAAAAGGACCGGGAAACTCGGTTGAACGCGATTTCCTGGCACAGGCTTTCTCCGACTTCATCTATGCCATCATCATCGAGGAAATGGGCATTGAGGGAGCCGCATTAGTGGTGTTCCTGTATATCGTATTGTTGTTCCGCACTGCAAGGATTGCCAATCGATGCGACAACAACTTCCCCGCATTCCTATGTATGGGATTTGCGCTTATGCTTGTTATTCAGGCTGCAGCCAATATGCTTGTGGCTGTGGGTATTGTGCCCGTCACGGGTCAGCCTCTTCCACTAATCAGTAAGGGTGGTACATCCACCATCATCAATTGTGCCTATATTGGTGCGATATTGAGTGTGAGCCGAACAGCCAAGAAGAAACAGGCTTTTGTGACTGAAAAAGTGGAGAATACCGACGATTTGGTCATAAAATGAGTGGTTTTTTGAAAATAATCCGCTGAAAATGTTGATATAACAAAGATATTTATTAATTTTGCACAAAGATATGAAGGAAGAACTAAGAATTGTCATTAGTGGCGGAGGAACAGGTGGTCACATCTTTCCAGCTGTATCCATCGCCAATGCCATCAGGACACTGCGTCCTGATGCAAAGATTCTCTTTGTGGGTGCTCTGGGTAGAATGGAGATGACGAGAGTGCCAGCCGCCGGTTATGATATCAAGGGACTGCCAGTGAGGGGACTGATACGCCCTCTTTGGTCTCCTAAGAACATCGGTGTGCTCATCGACTATCTCAAAAGCAAGCGACAGGTGAGAGCCATCATACGCGACTTCCGCCCGATGGCAGCCGTGGGTGTCGGGGGCTATGCCAGTGGTGCCACTCTTGACGCAGCAGCGGCAATGGGTATTCCGTGTCTCATTCAGGAGCAGAATTCATATGCAGGTATGACCAACAAGCATCTTGCAGCCAAGGCAGAGAAAATATGTGTGGCATACGACGGAATGGAGCGTTTCTTCCCTGCTGACAAGATTGTAAAAACGGGCAATCCCGTGAGACAGACTCTTTTGGAGTCGAATATCAGTCGTGAGCAGGCTATTGCGTCATTCGGTCTTGCACCTGAGAAAAAGACGATACTTCTTGTGGGTGGCAGTCTTGGTGCGCGTACTGTCAATGAGAGTGTGCTCAGTCATCTCGACCTCGTCAGAGGGAGCGACGTGCAGTTTATTTGGCAGACTGGCAAATACTATAATGCAAGCATAATGGAACGTCTGTCGAAAGAACCGAAGATGGATAATCTTGTGGTGACAGACTTTATATCCGATATGGCAGCGGCATACAAGGCTGCGGATTTGGTGATTAGTCGTGCTGGAGCAAGCAGCATATCAGAGTTCTGCTTGATTGGCAAACCGGTTATCCTCGTGCCTTCGCCCAATGTGGCAGAGGACCATCAGACGAAAAATGCCATGGCTCTTGTAGATCGCGATGCGGCAATCCTCGTGAAGGATGCCGAGGCAGCCGAAACTCTTTTGCCATTGGCAGTGAAAACAGTGAATGACGAGGCTCGACTGAAAAGTTTGGGCGAGAATATCCTCAAACTCGCATTGCCCGATTCGGCTGAAATCATTGCCAAGGAAGTAATCCGGATGGCGGAAAGATTGAAAGATTGAAATATTGAAATATTCTTTTGAAAATGGAAATTAAAGATATAAAAGCAGTATATTTCGTAGGTGCCGGAGGAATCGGAATGAGCGCCATCGCCCGTTATTTCATTAACAAGGGCGTTGTGGTGGGCGGATACGACAAAACACCCTCGCAGCTCACGAAGCAACTGGAGATAGAGGGTGCACTGATACATTATGAAGAGAATGTGGATGAGATACCGCAGGCTTGCCGCAACAACAGGTCGTGTCTTGTCATATATACTCCTGCAATCCCTAACGATCATAAGGAACTGCAGTTCTTCCGTGAGGGAGGATTTGAGATACAAAAACGTGCACAGGTGCTCGGCACACTGACAAAGGCACATAAGGGATTGTGTTTCGCCGGAACCCACGGCAAGACAACGACCTCGACAATGTGTGCACATATCATGCACCAGAGTCATCTCGACTGTAACGCTTTCCTCGGAGGCATATCCAAGAACTATGGTACAAACTATATCCTGAGCGACAGCGACTATGTGGTGATTGAGGCAGATGAATTCGACCGATCCTTCCATTGGCTTTCGCCTTGGATGTCGGTAATCACTGCCACCGACCCCGATCATCTCGACATATATGGCACAAAAGAGGCTTATCTCGAGAGTTTCCGTCACTATTCGTCGTTGATAAACCCCGGGGGAGCACTCATAATCCACGAGGGACTGGAGATGAAAGACGAATTGCAGTCAGGGGTTAGACGATATACATACAGTCGTGACACTGGTGACTTCCATGCTGAGAATATCCGCATAGCCAATGGAGGCATCACCTTTGACTTTGTGTCGCCAATAGAATGTGTGAGGGATGTGGAACTCGGACAACCTGTGCCAATCAACATCGACAACGGTATTGCGGCTATGGCAATGGCTCAGCTTAACGGATGTACGGCAGAGGAACTGAAATACGGAATGAAGACATACGGAGGTGTGGACCGACGTTTCGACTTCAAGATAAAGAGCGACAAAATGGTGTTCCTGAGCGATTATGCACATCATCCGCAAGAGATATACCAAAGTGCAAAAAGTATTCGCGAACTGTATAGCGACCGCAAGATAACGGCATTGTTCCAACCGCATCTCTACACCCGTACGCGTGATTTCTACAAGGATTTTGCCGACAGCTTGAGCCTTCTCGACAGGGTGGTGCTATGCGACATATATCCCGCTCGCGAAGAGCCCATACCGGGAGTAACCTCCAAACTCATATACGACAACCTGAAAGAAGGAGTGGAGAAGGAGATGATTCACAAGGAAGACGTGCTCGAATATGTGAAGACCCACGACTTCGACGTGCTGGTGGTTCTTGGTGCGGGCGACCTCGACAATATGGTGCCTGAAATCGCAAGGGAACTTGAAAAGAAAATGCAGGAGTAATCCTGCGGAGTAAATATATAATGAACAGATGAAGCATTGGATTTACAATTGGAAGAAGACGCTCTTGATGGTAGTCAATTCCCTATTGGCTGTATATTTGTTCTTTGCCGTCACCTCGTTCAATGAACCCGTTGATGGTGATGAACTCGTATGCAGTCAGGTGAAGATTGACATCAAGGATGCCGTCGTTGACGGATTTCTCAATGCCAACGAGATAAAGGCTATTCTGCAGAGGGCAAAGATATATCCGTTGTCACAGCCGATGGACAGAATTGATGCCCGCAGGATAGAGGATGTGCTTAAAAGCAGTCCGTTTGTCAACGATGCCCAGTGCTATAAGACACAAAGCGGTCATGTGTGCATACAACTCACACAACGCACACCGGTGATGAGAGTGAAGGCGGAAAACGGCGACGACTACTATGTGGATAATCATGGTGGGGTGATGCCGAATACCAAGTATTGTTCGGAGATAATGATAGCCACCGGTAAGGTCAGTCGTCAGTATGCATGCAAGGTGCTGACGAAACTTGGCAATACCATCGTCAACGACAAGTTCTGGCGCAATCAGATAGTGCAGGTGAATGTGCTTGCCGACGGAACAGTGGAACTCGTGCCAAGAGTGGGCGAACATATTATCTACATAGGTTATCCCACAGGACTGAACGAGAAGTTGGCACGCCTTGAGAAGTTCTATCGTTATGGCCTTTCGGAGGCAGGATGGAACAAATACTCTTATATAAATCTCGCATTTGAGAATCAGATAATTTGCAAAAAGAAACAAAATAATATTAGTATATAATGGCAGCAAAGGATTTTATCGTAGCAATTGAACTTGGATCTTCCAAGGTGACAGGTATCGCCGGTCGCAAGAACCTGGACGGCAGCATAAGCGTGTTGGCTGTTGTCAAGGAGGAATCGTCCTCATTCATTCGCAAGGGAGTGGTGTATAACATTGACAAAACTGCTTTGTGCATCTCGAGTATAATAAAGAAGCTGACCAACCAACTCAAGACTGACATCACACAGGTGTATGTCGGTGTGGGTGGTCAGTCTATACGTAGTGTAAGGAATGTTATCGCCAAAGATTTGCAGCCTGGAACCAAGGTGACACAGGAGATGATCATCGACCTGATGGATGCAAACAGTGCGATGAAATATCCCGAACAGGAGATTCTTGATGTTGCACAACAGGAATACAGGGTTGACTCCCAGTATCAGACCGACCCCGTGGGAATACAGTGCTCGCACATCGAGGGCAACTTCCTGAATATTCTTCAGCGCAACACCTTCTACAAGAATCTCAACAAATGCTTTGATACAATCAATGTGAATGTTGCTGAGATGTATATCTCGCCGATTGCACTTGCCGACTGTGTACTTACGGAGGCTGAGAAGCGGTCGGGATGCGCATTGGTTGACTTGGGTGCCGACACTACAACGGTGTCGGTGTATAGCAAGAACATCTTGCGCCATTTGGCTGTCATTCCCCTTGGAAGCAATAATATCACCAAGGATATTGCCTCACTGCAGATGGAGGAGGCTGATGCCGAAAAGATGAAGCTGAAGTATGCCTCGGCATATACCGAGAATGCCGACATTGACAATGACTTGCAACTGCCCATAGACAGCGACCGCAGTGTCGATCTTCGCAAGTTTGTGGAGATTGTGGAGAGCCGTTTGGAAGAGATTGTTGCCAATGTGTGGTATCAGGTGCCTGCTGAATACAGTGACAAACTGCTTGGCGGAATTATCCTCACAGGTGGTGGTTCCAACTTGAAGAATATCGACAAGGCATTCACTAATCATACGCATATCGACAAGATTCGTATAGCGAAGTTTGTTACGCAAACCGTAACAGCTTCAAATGCCGACATCAATGCCAAGAACGGTATGATGAACACAATCCTCGGTCTGCTTATCAAGGGCGACCGCAATTGCGCTGGTGACGAGATTGATCCCAACAACCTCTTTGCGCAGAAGCCAGAAGATAATTTTGCGGCAACACTCGGTCGCACGGATATGCCCAAGAAACAGGGTGTTGTACCTACCGAGGCTGAGAAGCGTCAGCAGGAAGAGGAGTTGCGCAGAAAGAAAGAAGAGGAAGAACGACTTGAGCGCGAGCGCCAGGAAGAGGAAGCACGCCGAATAGCCCAAGAGAAGAAGGAAAACAGTCCGCTCAACAAGGGCTTGAAGTGGTTTAAGAGAATGACTCAGAAACTTACAGAAGAAGAATAAAACATATAAGATATGGCAGACAACAATATTCCAATAGTTGACTTTGGTGTTCCCGAGAAGGAGCATAGTATAATCAAGGTCATCGGTGTTGGCGGTGGTGGCGGAAATGCTGTCAACCACATGTATCGCGAGGGAATCCACGATGTGTCCTTCGTGTTGTGCAACACTGACAATCAGGCTCTCAACGATTCTCCGGTGCCTGTTCATCTGCAACTTGGCAAGGAAGGTCTTGGAGCAGGCAACAAACCCGAAAAAGCGCGTCAGGCAGCTGAGGAGAGTCTTGAGGATATCAAGAATATGCTTGACGACGGTACGCGCATGACCTTCATCACCGCAGGAATGGGTGGTGGAACAGGTACTGGTGCTGCTCCTGTCATTGCCCGTGTATCCAAGGAGATGGGTATTCTGACGGTGGGCATTGTCACTATTCCGTTCCGCTTTGAGGGCGACCGCAAGATCGACCAAGCTCTCGACGGTGTTGAGGAGATGTCGAAGCATGTTGACGCATTGCTCGTGATAAACAACGAGCGATTGCGCGAGATATATCCCAATCTTACGGTTCTTGATGCCTTTGGCAAAGCTGACGACACGTTGAGCGTTGCAGCAAAGAGTATCGCGGAGATTATCACGGTGCATGGACTCATCAACCTCGACTTCAACGACGTGAAGACCGTGCTCAAGGATGGTGGAGTGGCTATTATGTCAACGGGATATGGCGAGGGCGAAGGACGCGTGAAGAAGGCTATCGACGATGCCCTCAACTCTCCCTTGCTCAACGACAATGACGTGTTCAACTCCAAGAAGATTCTTCTCTCCATCTCGTTCTGCGGCCAGAAGGATGGCAAGGACAGCCTCATGATGGAGGAGATGAACGATGTAAACGACTTCATGGCAAAATTCGGTGACTTCGAAATCAAGTGGGGACTTGCCACCGACCCCGAACTTGGCAAGAAGGTGAAGGTAACTATCCTCGCCACAGGCTTCGGTATTGAGAACATCGACATCATGCATGGACATGCACGTCGTCACACCCAGGAAGAGGCAAAGCGCATTGCCGAGGAACAGGAGAAAGAGGCTGAGCGTCAGGAACGTCGCCAACGCTACTATGGCAATGAGGGCAATAACCTCAAATACAAGCGTCCGGCTCATATCTATCTATTCCATGCCGAGGATCTCGACAATGACAACGTGATTGCAAAGGTGGAGACATCGCCCACATACAAGCGTACAAAGGAGATACTCGAAAGCATTCACAACCAGAGCGTGGGAGTGGATTCGGCTGATGACACATCAGCTGACGACAAGCAGAAAGAGGAAATACAAGGAACAATTAAATTCGCATAATCATTATGGAACTATTTGAAAAAGTTAGTAAGGACATCGTTGCTGCGATGAAAGCCAAGGACAAGGTGACCTTGGAGGCACTGCGCAACATCAAGAAAGTGTTCATCGAAGCAAAGACCGCACCGGGAGCCAATGATACTCTCGATGACGCTGCGGCACTCAAGATACTGCAGAAACTTGCCAAACAAGGACATGATTCGGCTGATTTATACACCCAACAAAACCGTCCCGACCTTGCTGAGGCCGAGATGGCACAGGTGAAGGTGATTGAGAGCTATCTGCCCAAAGCAATGTCGGCTGAGGAGATAGAGGCTGCCGTCAAGGAGATTATTGCCCAAACCGGTGCAACAAGCATCAAGGAGATGGGCAAGGTGATGGGTGTTGCCAGCAAGCAACTTGCAGGCAAAGCCGACGGTAAGACCATCTCTGATGTAGTGAAGAAACTCTTGGCTTAGAATTTCTTCAACAGGAAATTGAAATTTATTCTCATATAAACGCCGAGGGCCCAGCTCACGGCGTTTTCTTTTATATTATTGAATACGTCTCCATGTATGCCCCATGCAAATCCCTTGCCGAGGTTTTGCGAATATCCCAAGTGGGCATTTACCATCTTGGGTTTGTCGAGCAGATACGATTTGTCTTCTATTCCCATTGCTCCATAAAGCGGATTTCCGAGTATGCTGATGAAGTCCTTGCACCACCAGTACTCACCGCAGAGGTCAAATTTCCATAGCCTCATTGATGCACTACCGAGGAATCCATATCCTTTGTCATAGGGCAGAATATCGCCTGTCACTTGTTTGTAATATACTCCACATGTCTCAAGGTTGACCCATGGTACCAATGATGTGCCTATGTTAAATCTCACTCCCATGCCTCCGGCAGCATTCATCCATGTTTTCACCTGACGTTCTTCGGCCTCGGTGTTGATTTCTCCACCTCTATGCTGGAATATCGACTGCAAGGGGAAATACACATGCAAGGGAGCGTCACTGCTGTTGGCAAGTAGTCGGAGGGATGTTCCGAATGAAAAGCTCTCCTGGTGCGTGTCGTTGCGATAGATGAAACTTTCCCAGTTGATCCATGAGTCAAGTTTCAGTCGTGGTGCGTCCCATATAATCTGGAATCCTGTCTCGGGATCACCCGACAACCCCATCTCATAATTGTATAATGGGGCGATGAGATTGTGGCTGTTGTGCCCATAGAGAGTACCGAGTATAAGACTCAGACGTTTTGTCGGGTCAATCTGTACTCTGAAGAACGGTAGTATGTGGAATCCCTTTTGATACTGGTCGCCATGCCACTCCGGCATATTGCTGTAATTAAAGTTGGGATATTTTGTGGCCCCCCAATAGTGTATCAAATAAGCTCCGACATCTACTCTCAAATTTTTCAGAGGTTGGTAGCTTACAGATGGCTTTACCCAGAATCCAGGTAGGGTATATCCTTTGGCTATTTCACTCTCGTATTCGTTGTTTTTGAAGAAGTTAAGGTTGTCAACGTTAATCTTCAGTTCTCCTATAGCCGTAGTGTCTATAGTATGATTCTCCTCAAAGAGAATAGAATCTCTCTGAGCAGAAGAGGTCACGGCAAGGGACAATAATCCCGCCGTGACCATCAATCTTGTTATGTTACTTATGAATAGACTCATTTACAGCAATTCCATTGTGTCGGTGGCAACCATCAGTTCCTCATCGGTCGGGATGATACATACGGTCACCTTTGAATCAGCTGTAGATATAATCTTCTCTACACCACGAAGTCCCTTGTTCACTTCCTTGTCAATCTTCACGCCGAGGAATTCCAGTCCCTCGCATGATTCCTGACGAGTGCTCCACTGGTTTTCGCCCACTCCTGCTGTGAATACGATGATGTCAACACCGCCCATGGCAGCAGCATAAGCACCGATGTACTTCTTGATGCGGTAGTTGTACATGTTCATTGCCAAGACAGCCTTTGGCTCGCCTTTCTCGCAAGCGGCTTCCACCTCACGCATGTCAGACGACAGCTCTGTGATACCGAGCACACCGCTCTTCTTGTTCAGAAGGTCGGAGATGCCGTCAGCGTCAAGTCCGAGCTTCTTCTGAAGGAATGCAATTGCACCACCGTCGATGTCGCCAGAACGTGTACCCATCATTACGCCCTCAAGTGGGGTGAGACCCATTGACGTGTCAACACACTTGCCTCCGTCAACTGCTGCAATAGAGGCACCGTTACCGATGTGGCAGGTGATGATCTTCTTGTCCTCAGGTTTAACTCCAAGGAAGTCGCACACGCGCTTAGCCACATATCTGTGACTTGTGCCGTGGAATCCATAGCGACGGATGCCGTATTTCTCATACAGTTCGTAGGGCACTGCATACATATAGGCATAGTCGGGCATTGTCTGATGGAAGGCTGTGTCGAACACGCCCACCTGGGGCAGTCCCGGCATCAGTTCGCTTACTGCCTTCACTCCCTTGAGGTTAGCGGGATTGTGAAGTGGTGCAAGGTCGCTGCAATCCTCGAACACCTTCAGCACCTCGTCGGTGAGCAGCACACTCTTGTTGAATTTTTCACCACCGTGAACCATACGATGTCCTACGGCATCAATCTCCTTGAGATCCTTGATGACACCGATTTCGGGGTCGGTGAGCAAAGAGAAGATAAACTTCACACCCTCAGTATGTTCGGGGATGTCGTGCATTATCTGCTTCTTTTCTCCGTTAGCTAATTTCACCTTGACGAATGCACCGTCCAAACCAACTCTCTCAGCGCCACCAGAGGTCATCACCTCCTTGGTGTCCATGTTGTAGAGCGCATACTTGATTGATGAGCTTCCACAGTTGAGAACTAAAATCTTCATAAATGAATAGTGAGCTTTTAATATTTCAATTTTTCAATTCTTCTTCGCATCCATAGCCTGACAAGCGGTGATAGCCACCATCTTGTAGATGTCGTCAACAGAGCAGCCTCTTGAGAGGTCGTTCACCGGACGTGCGATACCCTGGAGGATAGGTCCGAGGGCAGTGGCACCACCGAGACGCTCTACCAACTTGTATGATATGTTGCCCACCTCAAGACAAGGCACAACCAATACATTGGCATGACCTGCAATCTTGCTTCCGGGAGCCTTCTTAGCACCTACGGTAGGAACGAGCGAAGCGTCGGCCTGCAACTCTCCGTCAATCTGCAATGTCGGGTCGAGTTCCTTGGCAAGACGTGTGGCCTCTACCACCTTATCCACTACCTCATGACTTGCACTGCCCTTGGTAGAGAAACTCAACATTGCCACACGAGGCTCTGCGAAGCCGGCAACGCTCTTGGCGGTTTGAGCCGTACAAACGGCAATCTGTGCCAACTGCGACGCGTCGGGCATAGGAGTAACGGCAACGTCACCCATGACGAGTATGCCTTCCTCACCGTATTGAGGCTTGTCGGTGATGAGCAACATGGCTCCACTCACACAAGAGATGCCAGGGGCACACTTGATAATCTGAAGAGCCGGACGCAGAGTGTCGCCAGTAGTGCTCAAAGCACCGCTGATCTGTCCGTCGGCACCTTCGGTCTTTATTATCATACATCCAAGGTACAGAGGGTTCTTCACCAATTCGCGGGCCTGCTCGATAGTCATTCCCTTTTTCTTGCGCAGTTCGGCAAGCAATGTGGCATACTCCTCAGCCTTGGGATTGTTTTCAGGGTCGATTAGTGTTGCCTTGTCGATATTGGTCAGTCCCCATTCCTTGGCCAATTTGTGAATTTCGTCGGGATTACCGATGAGGATAAGGTCGGCCACATCGTCAGCCAGAACTCTGTCTGCTGCTCTTAACGTGCGCTCCTCGGTGGCTTCGGGGAGTACGATGC
>CALZYS010000054.1 GCA_945830345.1 uncultured Prevotella sp. | reverse complement strand
TACGGTTATTTCTCGATATGGCATAAGGAGAGCGACCTTTGGTTGCTCGACCTCAGGACGATGAAGGCTCAACCTCTTACGGCAGCCAACAGTGGTGATGCCGATAGTTTCCATAATTGGAGTTTCGGATCGCATTGGTTTGTCTTCACCTCCCGGCGTATCGACGGACTCTACAGTCATCTTTACCTGTCGTGTATCGATGACAATGGACGTCCGACCAAGGCTTTCCTCCTGCCGCAAAAGAATCCCAAGGAATATTACACTACATCCATATATTCATTCAACACGCCCGACTTTACATCCCGTCCGGTGGAACTTGACAGTAGGGAAGCGGCGCGACAGATTATATCGGACAAGAGAATAGAAACAACAATTAGATAAATTATGAAATTAGCTAAGACTCTATTTTTGTTTGTCGCAACATTATTGTTTGCGTCATGTGAGAAGTATGTAGCCGAAGAGGGTACGCAGTATGAATCCAAGGTGGTTAACGGCAACTTGGTGGTTAAGGCTGAATGTGTAGTCACCAAAGCGGCTGGAGATGAAGATGAACAGGTGTCATTACCCCTTAACGAGAGATTCACGCGAATGAGTATGGTGCTTTATCAGAATGACGTGAGAGTGGATTATGTCAATCAGACGAACACAGACAAAGACTTCGGAACGATGTCGGTTGACTTGGAGCCAGGAACATATCAGTTGGTAGTCTTGGCACACTCTGGCACCCGTTCGCCCACAACGACGAATTGCCATAAGATTTCTTTTTCCGCACCTCTCACTGATGTTTTCTCGTATTACGGAGATGTTGTAGTGGGGAAAGAAGCAAGTAAGATAACCGTACAACTGACACGTGCCGTGGCAAAGATACAACTCAACATCACCGACGATATTCCTGCCGATGTGTCTTTCTTTAATTTCATCTATAAGGGGGCGTCGGTATCGTTCGACCCTGCCACTCAGATTGGTTTGGCTTCATCTACTCGCCGCAATGTGGAGATAGAGAAGGTGGACGGAGTGAAGACATTTGAATTTTATACTTTCGTTACAGGTGATGACCAACTGGTGGACTTGGATGTAGCGGGGTATTCTGAGGCTAAGGATATCCTCGGAGCCAAGAAATTCCCTGGTATCTCTGTGGGATTGCGCAAGGTGACAAAGATAGATAGTCCAGTGTTCGATGGAGTTATAGAAGGTCCCACCGACATATCGGTCACTGTAGATGACACCTGGGACGGGGTAATCGATTATACATTCTAAGCCACAAACTGTATATCTGAAGCCAGAAGCCGTCTATTTGAACGTAAACGGCTTTGGCTTTGACTTGAATAGCCTGCCTACGTCCTCTGCTTTGAATGGCAGAGGACCACGACCTAATTCGGGAGCGTTGAATGACTTCAGGAAGTTGTCATAGAACGACGGATATTTCTGTGGCATCACAAATGGTTTGTGTGCTTTGCCTTGGCGGTCGATATAGCTGAAATATGGTTTGCCGTAGAGACCGTCGTCGCGCTTGCTGGCAAACACAAACCATCGGCTATTGCTGCTCCATGAGTGATAGGTGTCAGAGAGGTTACTGTTGACGATACTCAAGGAATCCACTTTTCTCGTTTCCAAGTTAATCATCCTTAGGTCAGTCTCGCGGTGCCAGATAGGGAATGTGCCGTATGCCTGTTGGGTATAGAGCAGCATCTTGCCGTCGGGCGACACCCTGGGGTGGCATATCGACGTGGATGCCTCGGTAAGAGTGTCGGCCTTTGTGCCGAATGTCTCTGTTGTAGCGTCGAATGGTATGCGGCATAGCACGTATTGCAAGCCCTTGACTGCAGAGCCGATGTCGGCAGAGTCGCGTCTTAATAGAGTGTTGCGTGCAGTGCAATAATAGATGTATTTGCCGTCGGGCGAGAATGTGGGGAAGGTTTCGAGCCACAGACTGTCGGCAAGTAGGGGAGTGCGGATAATCTTACGTTGGTCGAGGTCGGCTACATACACATCCGAGGCTGTGTCAAATACCTCTAACCGTTTACTGCCTGCTGCATGGAATGCAGGGATAATCTTGTTGGCTGAGAAGACGATGTGTCTGCCGTCGGGATGAAAACCGAAATATACGCTTCCGCCAACCATTCCCTCAGCCTTGATGTCGAGCAACTCTAATTTGCCGTTGCGGTTGAGTACGGCTCCGCCACCTTCGCCTCTGACGTACATCATAGACAAGTCGGGCGACTGGTTGCTGTACGTATGGCAATTCATGCAGCGGTTGCCCACTCGCTCATAGTCGCAGAAGTTGCGTGTGGTGAAGTCCTCAAGACAGCGCTCCTGCAACTGCAAACGGCTGAACACCTCATAGTCGGGTTCTATCAGTCGGTAGGTGAGCCACGGGTCAATACTGTCGCCGACGACAGTCCATGTGAAAGGGCGGTATTCCACCCATTCGTTTTCCTGTCCTACGCTCACGCTCACAGTGATTTTCTTGCCCACATTGTCGGCGAGCAACTTGCGCCAGTCGTTAATGTCGAATGTCACCTCGTTTCCGCTCTCGCTGCAAAGTATCTCACCATTGACCGATACCTTGACATCCCGGCATAGCGAGTCGCGTATAAGGAAATTCAGAGGTGCTATATTCACGGGTATGGTCACGTCGCGGTAGTCGGGATAGATAGGTGCGTCCATGTCTGCTGTCACCTCCATCCTGTTGTCACATCCTGTTGCCACAATCAGCAACATCATCCAATATATTATTCTTTTCATCAATCCTTTAATTCTTTAATTGTTTAATATTTTAATTCTTAAACAGTTCCCTATACATCGGCTCTGTCGGTTGTCCGTATGTAGGGATATAGTATTTCTTCATATCCTCCATAAACATCTCCCTTGCTCCGACGATGTAGTCGGTGCAGAGAAGATAGTCGAGAGCTACACGGTTGTGCGGATTGGCAGCCAATAGCGTCGTAAGTACGTCACGGCAGTTGGCGTTGGTGCGCAA
This sequence comes from uncultured Prevotella sp., assembly GCA_945830345.1. Taxonomy (GTDB): domain Bacteria; phylum Bacteroidota; class Bacteroidia; order Bacteroidales; family Bacteroidaceae; genus Prevotella. The sequence continues at coordinate 11,869 of CALZYS010000054.1, read as the reverse complement.
TGTGTCGTTCTTGATTGCATATTCCCGCTTGTTGATCAGTGACATCGAGCGCAGTTTTCCGTCGCGGGTGGGACGGTTGGCTTTTGCCCATCGGCTGTAGGCGAGTGTGTTGTCGAGAATGCGCAGGTATTTCATTGCCGCAGGGTAGTCGCCAGCCACGAGATTAGCCTCGGCAAGGCGTTTCACCATCCTCACGTTGCGGTTGTTGGGTGCGAACACGCATGCCAATAGAGCCTCGCGCTCGGCAAGGGTCATGTCGCCGAGGGCATAATACAGTTCGCCTACCATCTTTATCTCGACGGGAGTTGATTTCGGTCCGATTTCATAAAGCGTACCAAGGTTAACGGGTTTTACCTTATTAATAACCTCGGGCAGTTGGCGACGTTGGGCCATCACGATATAGTAATAGAAAGCAGCCTCCTTGGTGGGATTCGGCATTTCCCTCACCTTTGCCAACATCTCGTCGTGCCTGCCAAAGTAATACAGACTCTCTATCTCAAGATACTTCTCGACATCCATGTCGGGCTTTTGCAGGCGGCCAAGATTAGGTTGCCAGAACATCCATACTCCCAAAGGCAGACAAGCTATCGACATGACTGCTCCAATCTTGGCATGCCATCGGCTATGTCGCAGATGTCGCCAATTAGGGGTAGCGAGTATTATCAGTGTGAGCAGCATACCCGTTATAGACAAAATCTGCCCCAAACGGTATTCTACATCGAAGTTGAGTGCCGCCGTAAGTAACATCATTGTTATTCCGGCAGCGAAGGCCAAGGGGCGCATTAATCCAATCTTGCGTAGCAGGCATGTGAGCATAAGTCCGATGACGGTGATGACGACGGTGAGTATTGCTGCCCCCGCATATGTGTAGTAATACAGTTGTGTAAGGAAGTCGCCAGCCATGTTTGCAGCCCACGCCTTGCGGTCGAAATAGGTGGCGAGGTAGTCGGCCGACATAAGGAACAGTTGGTTCTGCTCCTTATAGTAGAACGAGTATTCGTATGCAAACTGGAAAAATGTCCAGATGCCCAATGCAGTAATCAAAACTGCAATATATGGAACGATTCTATTGGCTTTCATATTGTAAGTTATCATAATCGGGTACAAAAATACTAAAACTTTTCCGTATATAACGACAAAATACATGTTTTTTTGATGTTTTTCTTGTTATAAGGATTAAAAAGTGTAATTTGATTTGGCAACATGGTCAAAATAATGTAACTTTGCAGTCGTAAGGACATATTAAATAATATAAACAATGAAACTATACCGAAATCTCATGCTTGCTATTATGCCGATGGCATTGGCAACGACAATCAGCGCAGCCGATTATCAGGTGGAGAAGGTGCGCTATGCAGGACCGTTTAATGTTGCGCAGCCACTCGTGCTCGACAGTATCGACAACAACCAGACACGTTTTTCTTCTGACAATGCCGTGGCGACTTCATTGTCGCTTGATCTGACAAAAGAAAAAACGCTTGTCGATATATCTTCTCTCAGACTCGACTCTGCCACTCTTAATGTGGTGCGTTTTGATGTTATGGCTTCAAGTTATATCAAGGACTTGAATGCGAATGTCAAGGGAGCCAAGAAATATAAGCTCTATGCCGACGGGGTGGAGCAGGGCGGAGCTTTCTCATTGCAACCTGGTTATCACTCATTGAGCCTGAAGTTTGTAGCCGACAGCACGGGATTGTCCATATCATTGCCCTCGGAAGCATTGTCTCAGGCAGATGGTGGCAAGCATGCACTTATGTTGACTGATGTACTTGCAACACGCATAACCAACAAGGCATCCCTCTCTCCTTCGGGCAGATGGGCTCTCGTGGGTTGGCGCTGGCTCGATGCCACTAACAAGACCCGCTCACAGAATCTTCTCGTTGATCTTAAGACAGGATTGAAACGCTCTGTCAGCGACCGACTGACGTGGATGCCTTCGTCCGACAGATATTATTATGTGGCAGAGGAAGGAGACAAGAAACCGCTGAAGGCTGTTGACCCTGCCACGGGAGCGGAGACCGTGCTCACTCCCGATATGCCCACCTATTATTATGCGATATCCCCTACGGAGACATTCGCCATCATCATGCAGTCGCAGGATGGACCGAAGAAGGAGGATGGAGTGTTCGAGATTGTGCATCCCGACGACCGTCAACCAGGATGGCGCACGAGATATTCGTTGGCTCGTCTTGACTTTGCCACGGGAATGGTGCAACCGCTCACATACACCTATCATCCTGTTTCGATAAGCGACATCACTCCCGACGGCAGACATATCCTCTTCTCTGTAGCAACCGACTCGCTCACCCAGCGTCCTACAACACGTCAGACATTCTACGATCTCGACTTGCAGACTATGGAGAGCAAGATATTGGTGGAGAAGGATGGATTCATTGGCAATGCTATCTATGGAGGCAGTGCCGACAAGGTGTTCTTCGTGGCAAGTACCGAGGCTTTCAATGGTATTGGAAAGCGCGTGCCCGAGGGCTCAACGCCAAGTATGTACGACTATCATCTATATGTGATGGACACCCCAAGTCGCAAGGTCACTCCTCTTACGGCTGACGATGCCACAAGTATAGAGGATGTGATATATTCGATGTATGACAAGTGCCTGTATTATACTGCACAGAACGGCGACAGTGTCAGCCTGTATCGCCTTGACCCCAAGACCTTGCGCTCGTCTATGGTGTGCCAACCGCTTGAGGTTATAAGTGGAATGAGCATTGCCGACAAGGGAGGCAATATAATGGTGCATGGCTCGTCGGCTGATGTGCCCTACGAGATATACAATATCACCTCTGCTTCGTCAAAGCCTAAGGTGGCACTTGTGGTTGACCCCAATGCCGAAATCAAATCTACTCTTGACATTAGCGAGGTGAAGGCGTGGAGCTTTCAGTCGCCACGAGGTTATCGTGTCACGGGATTCTATAGTCTGCCTGTCAATTTCGACCTGTCAAAGAAATATCCCGTTATAGTACATTATTATGGCGGCTGCTCGCCTACATCGCGCCGCTACGGTAATGGTTCGCATTATCCCTCATTCTATTGGAACGCTCTTGGCTATATCGTCTTCAACGTGAATCCGTCGGGAGCTTCGGGTTATGGCCAGGAATGGGCTTCACGTCATGTCAATACAATGGGCGAAGGTCCTGCACAGGACATTATCGACGCCACATGGCAATTTGTCAAGGATGTGCCTCAGTGTGATGCCGACCATATCGGATGTGTGTCAGCCTCTTATGGCGGTTTTATGACCCAATATATGATGACCAAGGATAATCATCCATTTGCCTGCGGAGTATCTCATGCGGGTATATCCAGCCACACAAGCTATTGGGGTGAGGGTTATTGGGGCTATTCGTATAGCGAGACATCGGCAGCCAACAGCTATCCTTGGACTCGCAAGGATCTCTTCGTTGAGCGTTCGCCCCTGTATAATGCCGACAAGATAAAGAAGCCTATTCTCTTCACTCATGGTACTGCTGACACAAACGTACCTGTGGGCGAGAGTATTCAGATGTACACGGCGCTCCGTCTTCTCGGTGTTCCTACCGCATTTGTCGAGGTTGAGGGCGAGAATCATGGTATCATGGATCCAGCAAAACGCATAAAGTGGATAAACTCAATCATGGCTTGGTTCCAAAAGTGGCTCAAGGACGATTCTTCATGGTGGGATGCTATTTACACTCCAAAGAAGTTGTAGTGTGTTGACATAAATCAATAATATGACACTTTATTACGAAAACACGACGCAAAACTTGCAAATTGATAGATAATTGCTTAATTTTGCATCGTGTTTTTCATAGTATTAGATTTAAGGTTAACAAAGGTTTTGGGGTCGCAGCGGCGGCCCTTTTTTGCAGTTAACAACTGAGTCTATAAATATTAAAATAATAACTATTCCCAAAATGAGAAAAATCAAAATGACAATCGCAGCCTCTTTGTTTGCCCTTACGGCATTGGCACAGAGTATCAATCCGGTGATTCCCGGATTTCATCCCGACCCTTCGGTATGCAGGGTGGGGGATAAGTTCTATCTTGTTAACTCGTCGTTTCAGTATTTCCCTGGAGTGCCCATCTTCGAGAGCACCGACATGCAGCACTGGACACAGATAGGTAATGTGCTTGACCGCCAGTCGCAGTTGCCGCTCAAGGGGGCATCGTCATGGCTCGGTATATATGCACCAACTATCAGATACAATAATGGTATCTACTATATGATAACGACGAATGTCGGTAATGGCGGCAACTTTATGGTGTCGGCATCTGATCCTCGTGGCCCCTGGAGCGAACCAGTGTGGCTCGAACAGCAGGGTATCGACCCCTCACTTTATTTCGAGAACGACGTGTGCTACATGGTGAGCAATCCCGACAACACGATAATGCTCTGCGAGATAGATCCTCGCACGGGAGGACAGCTTACGGAGTCAAAACCTATATGGAGAGGTACTGGCGGTCGCTATCCCGAAGGTCCCCATATATATAAAAAGGACGGATATTACTATCTGCTTATTTCCGAAGGAGGCACAGAAATCGCCCACAAACTGACCATAGCCCGCAGTAAGAATATCTATGGTCCGTATGAGGGTTGTCCCGACAATCCCATCTTCACTCATTGCTGTATGGCGGCACAAGGGTCGCAGATACAGGGCACAGGTCATGGCGACTTAGTGCAGGGAGCCGATGGCAGGTGGTGGATTTCTTTCCTCGCCTTCCGCTTTATCGGAGGAAGCTATCATCATCTTGGACGTGAGACCTTTGTACTGCCTGTGGAATGGCCCGAGGGTGGTTGGCCAGTGATTAACGGCGGTCGTCCGGCTGAAGTGGCAGGACAAACCACTGCCATTGCAAACAGTTGTTCGACTACTTTCCAGAATATCGGTCCAGAGTTTATTCATATCCAACAGCCAGTGGAGGAGAGATACGAACATGTGGGTACGGCATTGCGACTGCATGGCTCGCCATCGTCGCTCACTGCCAACAACCAACCGACATTCATCGGCAGACGAATGCAGAATGACATCATGACTGCAACCACATTCATGGACGCTACGGGATTACAGTCGGGAGACGAGGCTGGATTCACACTCTATCAAATACACGACGGACATAGTGACATTGTGGTAGGTCGCGAGTTGGATGGCCGACTCTATCTCACGTTGCGCCACACCATAAAGTCGCTTGTCAAGGAAGAGCCTCGCCGATACGTTGACAATCCCAAGATGTTCCTGAGAATACAGTCAACCAAACCAGAAGTTATCACCTTCCTCGAAGGTGAGACACTCTATAACATGCAGCCTCTCGGCACTATCGACGCACCGCTTCTCTCTACCGAAGTGGTGGGAGGTTTCACTGGTGCGATACTCGGTTTGTATGCCACAGGTAAGGGCTATGCCGACTTCTTCCACCTCGATTACAGATAATTTTTGTAAAGTCCACATATCAAAATAAACAAAATAACAACTTTTATCATAAAAAAAACTCAAAATGCTTGTTTGTGACAAATAAAATGAGTAATTTTGCGGTCGAATAGAGATAACGATTATATTTAGTAACATAAAAAAACATTAAAGCAAATGGTTAGTTACAAGGAATTGGGTCTCGTGAATACCCGCGAGATGTTTAAGAGAGCAGTAGCCGGTGGCTATGCTATCCCCGCATTCAACTTTAACACAATGGAGCAGATGCAGGCTATCGTGCAGGCTGCAGTAGAAACAAAGTCACCTGTCATCATGCAGGTATCAAAGGGCGCTCGCAACTATGCCAACGCCACTATCCTCCGCTATATGGCTCAGGGTGCAGTAGAGTATGCTAAGGAGCTCGGTTGCGAGCATCCTGAAATCGTGCTCCACCTCGACCACGGAGATAGCTTCGAGCTTTGCAAGGATTGCATCGACATGGGCTTCTCTTCAGTGATGATCGACGGTTCACACCTCCCCTACGAGGAGAACGTTGCTCTCGCTAAGAAGGTTGTTGACTATGCTCATCAGTTTGACGTGACTGTTGAGGCTGAGCTCGGTGTCCTCGCTGGTGTTGAGGATGAGGTTTCGGCTGCTGAGTCACACTACACAAAGCCTGAGGAGGTTATCGACTTCGCTACTCGCACAGGTTGCGATTCACTCGCTATCTCTATCGGTACTTCTCACGGTGCTTACAAGTTCACTCCCGACCAGTGCACACGCGACCCGAAGACAGGTTTGCTCGTGCCTCCTCCATTGGCATTCGATATCCTCGCTGAGATTGAGCAGAAGTTGCCTGGATTCCCCATCGTGCTCCACGGTTCTTCTTCAGTTCCCCAGGACGAAGTTGCCACTATCAACAAGTTTGGTGGTAAGTTGCCCGATGCTATCGGTATTCCAGAGGATCAGCTCCGTCAGGCATCAAAGAGCGCTGTATGCAAGATCAACATCGACTCAGACTCTCGTCTCGCCATGACTGCTGCCATCCGTCAGCACCTTGCTGAGCATCCTGGAGACTTCGACCCACGTCAGTATCTGAAGCCTGCCCGCGAGAACATGAAGAAGATGTACATCCACAAGATTGTGAATGTGCTCGGTTCTGACGGCAAGCTCGCTCAGTAATTGAACAATAGAATAATAAAAAAGGGCAACCTCAATGGTTGTCCTTTTTTATTTTATTTATGTCGGTTGGCCCGTTGTTCGCGGTATTTGGCCTTTTGTCTGGCAGAACCGCTACCGTGGGCTCCGGTGATGTATTTCTTCTTCTTGGCCTTGGTCTTCACCTTGTCCTTGTTGGGGTCGCCCTTGGGCATCCCCTTGAACACCATTCCGCCGCCGGCAATTATATCGTCAATATCTGCCATATCAATGGTGGAAAAGTCTTACGCCAGTGAATGTCATGGCAATGCCATACTTGTCGCAGGTGTCGATAACATGGTCGTCGCGCACGCTGCCGCCTGCCTGTGCTATGTATTCCACTCCACTCTTATGGGCACGCTCGATGTTGTCGCCAAATGGGAAGAAAGCGTCGCTGCCAAGGGCAACACCCGTATTCTTGGCTATCCACTCCTTTTTCTCCTCACGTGTGAGCACCTCAGGCTTCTCCTTGAAGAACTGCTGCCATGTGCCTTCGCGCAATACATCGTTGTAGTCGTCTGATATATATACGTCGATGGTGTTGTCACGGTCGGCGCGACGGATGTTGTCAACGAATGGCAGTGACATTACCTTCGGATGTTGGCGCAGCCACCAGATGTCAGCCTTGTTACCGGCAAGACGGGTGCAGTGGATGCGGCTCTGCTGTCCGGCACCAATACCGATGGCCTGTCCGTCCTTGACATAGCATACGGAGTTGCTCTGGGTGTATTTCAGTGTGATAAGTGCAATGATGAGGTCGCGCTTGGCAGCCTCACTGAATGTCTTGTTCTGCGTGGGGATGTTCTCGAAGAGAGCAGGGTCGTCGAGCTTCACCTCGTTGCGTCCCTGTTCGAATGTGATACCGAACACCTGCTTGCGCTCAATAGGGGCAGGCACGTAGTTAGGGTCGATCTTGATAACATTATATGTGCCCTTACGCTTTGCCTTGAGTATTTCGATAGCCTCAGGAGTATAATCGGGTGCAATGACACCATCGCTCACCTCTCGCTTGATGAGAAGGGCTGTGGCTTCGTCACATGTGTCACTGAGAGCCACGAAATCACCGTAAGAGCTCATGCGGTCGGCACCGCGGGCACGGGCGTATGCACAGGCAATGGGTGACAGTTCCACCTTTAGGTCGTCAACAAAATAAATCTTGCGGAGTGTATCGTCGAGGGGCAGACCAACAGCTGCTCCTGCTGGTGACACGTGCTTGAACGAGGCTGCGGCGGGCATACCAGTGGCTGCCTTGAGTTCCTTGACAAGTTGCCATGAATTGAATGCATCCAGGAAATTGATATATCCAGGACGACCGTTGATTACCTCTATTGGCAACTCTCCCTCTTCCATATATATGCGTGAGGGTTTCTGATTCGGATTGCATCCGTACTTTAATGCTAATTCTTTCATGTTTTCTTAGAAGTTAATGAAGTTAAGGAATTAACCAAAAAAGAGACAATCCCCATAGTCCTATGCGGCTTGTCTCTTTTTTATTCCTTGTAGAGTTGTACGCAGTGAATTACTCGCTAACGATGTTGACTCTTCTCTCCTTGATACGGGCCTTCTTGCCGGTGAGTGCACGCAGATAATAAAGCTTAGCGCGACGTACCTTACCATGCTTGTTGATCTCGATGCTCTCGATGTTCGGAGACTCGATTGGGAAGATACGCTCAACACCTACGGTACCTGACATCTTGCGCACTGTGAAGCGCTTCTTGTCGCCATGACCGGAAATCTTGATAACTACACCACGGTAGAGCTGGATACGCTCCTTGCTACCCTCGATAATTTTGTAAGCGACAGTGATTGTGTCACCTGAACGGAACTCAGGGAACTTCTTGCCGGTTGCAAATGCTTCTTCAGCAACTTTAATTAAATCCATTTTCTTGTATAAAATTAAATTTGTTTATCGTTCCAACGCAACATAACAGGCAACACGTTACTTCCTGCCAGCGATTACGCCGAAAAGCGGGTGCAAAGGTAATACTTTTTATTGGATTATGCAATTTTCTTCGCCTTTTTTTTGTATTTTCGTGGGAAATTTGTACTTTTGCAGTGTAATTTAATGTATTATGAGGAAAAATTTGCTTCTTATGCTGACTATCTGTATGATAGCAGTCGTAGCCTCCGCACAGAAATATCAAGTTGTGGGGGTGGAAAGAACGAGACTGACGGTGGATGCCGCTTACGATACATGTAAGGACAATGCCACTGCCTGTTTTCTCGTTCCTTATATGAATGTGATAGACAGTATCATGTCACCCGTAGTAGGCAGGTTGGAGTGTGCTGCCGAGATTGACAGGCCTGAGAGCCGGATGAGCAATCTTATGGCTGACATTATGCTGTGGTCAGGCTCGTTATGTGGCGAGAAGATTGACGTGGGGGTGTATAACTACGGAGGTGTACGTTCGCCTATGGTTGCTGGAGATGTCACGTATGGTGACGTTTTGGCAGTGGCACCTTTTGAGAACAAGATATGTTTTCTCTCGCTTACGGGTGAGGCTCTCACTGAATTGTTCTCGCAGATGGCATTCACCGGTGGCGAATGTGTGAGCAAGGGCGTAAACCTCGTCTTCACTAAGGACGGTAAATTAAAGTCGGCAAAGCTCAACGGCAAGGATATAAAACCGAAAAAGAAATATCGCATTGCCACAAATGATTTCCTTGCCCAGGGCAATGACAAGATGCTCGCTTTCAAGAAGAAAACGGATTTCGTCATCTATGATGACAAGGATTACAATGCCCGCGAGGTGATTGTGAAATACTTCAAATACATGAAGGAGCGCGGAATCAAAGTGAACCCTCAGGTGGAGGGAAGAGTTGTGGTTGAATGAGAAGTGAAATCGTCCGCTGTAGGGTCTTACCTCGTGTAAGACCGCATGCCAGGCGAAATCGACAAAAACAATTATAAATGAAAAGATTATTTATATTTTTCGCTTTCTTGCTTGTAGTATTGGCAGGAAATGCACAGGAGAAGAAACAGTTGGTGATATTGCATACCAATGACACCCACAGTACGATTGTGCCGTTGAAGAGTACTTTTGAGGATTCTATCATGGCAGGCAAGGGTGGAGTGGTCAGAAGAACTAATCTTATCATTGAGGAAAGGCGTAAGACTCCCGACTTGCTCTTGTTCGATAGCGGTGATTTCTCACAGGGATCGCCTTTCTACACTATGTTCAAGGGGGATGTAGAGGTGGGAGTGATGAATGCCATGGGATATGATGCCACTACTCTTGGCAATCATGAGTTTGACAATGGTTTGGATAATTTGGCACGCCTTGCACGAATGGCAAAGTTCCCGATGGTATGCTCCAACTATGATTTCACGGGTTCTGTACTTGAAGGTCTCATCAAACCATGGATTACCCTTGAGAGAAATGGAGTGAAAGTAGGAGTGTTCGGTCTTACTCCCAAACTTGAGGGTATAGTGATGGAAAACGCCATCAATGGTGTTCGCTATATCGACCCAATAAAGGCCACACAGGAAACGGCTGATTATCTACGTAATGTGGAGAAATGCGACCTCATCATCTGCCTCTCGCACACAGGATGGGACTTGTGGCCTAAGTATATCGACGATAATCATGTCTTTTCTGCCACAAGGAATGTGGATCTTATTCTTGGAGGACACTCGCATACATTTATGGAACGCCTTGAATATGTCACTGACCTCGATGGAAAGAAGGTGCCTGTTGACCAGAACGGTAACCTTGGAGCGTATGTGGGCAAACTGACAGTGACTCTCGAATAGGATTACTCGAAATAGAACGACAAGACAATCATCTTGGAATGGCTGGCACGCACACTGCCGGCCATTTCTTTTAATGTGTCGTCCCTTAGCTGTGAGGCATGATTCTTGTCGAGAGCGTTAGAGAGACTGTAGCAGAACTTCAGTTCGGGTATCAGTTTGAAGAAGGGCAGGTAGAGGTCACATCCCACTCCTATCTCTATCATCGTGTCGAACCGTTTCAGCTTTATGATGTCCTGCTCCTTTGACGTGAGGTTGAGCATGGGGTTAATGCCTGCCATTATGTAAGGGCGGTAGTTGTTGTGACGCTTGCTGCTGAACTTCAGGTTTATAGGGAAACTGACGTAGGTGTTCTTCAGTTCCTGCGTCTCGGTGCGGGCCTTGCCGCTTTCGTCCCGATTGTCGAGGTCGCGGAAGGTGAGATACTTCGAACCGAAATGCATTGTCGGTGTTACTCGTATGTTGAGATAGTCACTCATACGCATATCGGCAAGAACACCAACTGAGATGCCGGGATTCCATTTGCTTGCATCGCAAACGATGGTACGTGTCACCTCGCTGCCGTCTTCGCGAATGTAAGTCTGCGCTCCCACGTTTTCCAGTTCAATGTCCTGGGCATTGAATCCTAAAACGATACCGAAGTGCAGCGGTCGCAAGTCGATATAAGGCTTGTTTTCCACTCGTCTCTCCTGTGCCGTTGCCACTATTGTCGTCACTGCAAGTAACAGTGTAATTAATGTCTTTTTCATCGTTTTTTCGTCCATTTATTATATAAAACGCATATCTTGCAAGTATATTGTATTAAATTAAGCAAAAAGAATACCTAAAATTTGGTATTTCTCAAATCTTTTTTGTACTTTTGCATCATAATTTCATAGTAAACACATTTATTAATTTAAAAAAGAAAGTAATATGGCTTACGTAATTGGTGACGATTGTATCGCATGCGGTACATGTATTGATGAGTGTCCTTCAGGAGCTATCTCTGAGGGCGAGAAGTATTCAATTGACCCTGATACCTGCACTGAGTGCGGTACTTGCGCAGATGTTTGTCCTTCTGAGGCAATCAGTCTTCCCGCATAAATTGATGCTTTAAGAACAAAAAATCGGGCTGACATCTTCGGATGCCAGCCCTTATTCTTACTAATAAGTCTAATCTTATTGTAGTCGGGGGATAATTGCTATCCCCCGATTTTTTTGTCTGTTTACATACCGAGCACCTGCTTAGCAACAGCATTCTCGGGGTCAATCACGATAAGCTTCTCGGAGAGAGTCTTGGCGGCAGCCATGTTGTCGGCGATACGTGCCTCGTAAGATATGAGGTAGAGGTAGGCTTCCTTCAGACGGCTCTTGTCGGAGTTGTTGAGATCTGTGCGAGTGCTGTAAACCTCGATGAGTTTTTCGTAGAATGGCTTTGCATAACCATTCTTCTGGTCGTCATCCATGGCGTTGTTAACGCGTGCACGCCAGAATGTGGCATACTCAATAGCATCTGCATATTTCTCACCAAGATTCTTGT
>CALZYS010000053.1 GCA_945830345.1 uncultured Prevotella sp. | reverse complement strand
TGATAGGCATCGTTAAGAAGATTGAGATGAAGAAGGGGGCAGAGGAATGTCCTGCCTTCTGGAAAGAGTTCAGCGAGCAGCTGTGCATCCCGATGATGCAGGCTGGCAAGCCGCAAAACGATGCGCAGCAGGCTGTGGCTGACAATGGCATAGGTGAATATGCATTATGCGAATGTGATTTGGCAGCCGGCACTTTCGACTATTTCATCAGTGGCAGTTACAAGGGCGGCAATGTGCCCGAGGGAATGGAAGTGCGCAAGGTGGAATACAAGAAATGGCTGAAATTCCATTTCGAGGGAGGCATGGCCGCATTCCACAACAACTATACAAGCGTATATAACGAGTGGCTCCCGCAGCATCCCGAATACAAGGCAGTGATGGCATTCAACGTGGAATGGTACACCATGGGCGACTTCAACTCTCCCGACTATAAGTGTGGAGTGATGATTCCTTTGGAGTGTGATTGACAATAGTTAGACAAAAAACGCAATGATATGCGGATATTACAAGATCTTATAAGATGGGACTTGTGGAGTTTACAAAGTTAATTTCGAATTAATGATTATGGAAACAGACAGAATACTACTTCGCCATTGGCAGGACAGTGATGCCGATGTGCTATATGAATACGCCAAAGAGCCGGAAGTGGGGGAGCGTGCAGGTTGGCCGCCACACAATTCCCGTGAGCAGAGCCTGGAGATAATCCGCACGGTGTTTAACAACCCCACTACCTGGGCCATTGTACTGAAAGCAACGGGCAAGGTGGTAGGAGCCATGGGCTATGGCCCTTCGTGTGAATGCTCATTGCCTTCTCGCGAGGGCGAGCCGACAGTGGGGTATTGGGTCGGAAAGCCATATTGGGGCATGGGCATTTGCACAGAAGCACTTCGCCTTATGATCGACCATATCCGCCAGACGACTACAATACCCTCGCTCATAAGTGGTCACTTCACCGACAATCCCGCTTCGGGAAGGGTGATGGAGAAATGCGGTTTCGTGGCAACAGGCGAAACAGCTTTCGACAATAACCTTTATGGAGGAGAAAACAAACCGATAAGAGTTCTTAGATTGGAGTTTTAGTTACGGGTCTATCTCTTTCATGTAATAGGAAATATCCATGTCCTTTCGTCACATTTTCAGTCATTCTGTCCCAATTATTTGGTATATTGGCAAATTATCACTATCTTTGCAGCCACAAAAATAAAATATAATTATATGGTAATATCATTGATAATAACTGTGTTTCTTGCATTTTGTTCGTTAGTATCAAATGCGCAGACCATTTCTCCAAAAGCTGCCACGCCCGAAATGGAGTTTGTTATGCAACTTAATGTCACTCTCGGCGAAGCATATACGGTAGGTGAGACGCAAGCAGGCAAGCGTCATGTGATACCAATTACAGGCGGTACTTTTGAGGGGCCGCTTCTTCGCGGAACTATCATTGATGGCGGTGCTGACTACCAACTCATAAGTGCCGACGGCAAGCGCACCACACTTGAAGCCGTCTATACAATAAAGACTGATGACGGAGTGAATATACATGTGCGCAACCAAGGAATAGTATATACAGGAAAGGATGCCTCGGGCAATGACTCTTTCTATTTCAAGGCTGCACCAAGGTTTGAGGCTCCTCAAGACGGCAAGTATGGATGGCTCAATAATGCGATATATGTCTGTTCGCCGTCATTCGGAGCACCAGGCACTATAACACTTGATGTATGGAAGGTCAAATGAAATGATTATAGAAATATTATCTGATAATATTATGGCATCGGCACACAAGGAGTGCCTTCTCGTTATGGATGTCATCAACAATGTCAATGGCAAGTAGTCATCCGACGTTATGAAAATATGATTGCGTTTAGGAGCAATACACCATTATTTCGTCGAATTAACGTTAACAGTTAACACCCTTTAATCAATTCCGTTGTTTTGATACTCTTCCCATTGTTTCATCGCTTCCTTCCAGTCGGTGGCTCCGTTCTCTATTGCCTCCTGCTCCTTGGCTGCCTCGTCGCGGGCTTTGTCGCGGGCGCGCTTCTCCTTCATGGCGGCAATGGTGGCATCGTCGAGGATTTGGATTGCACCTCGCTTGATGGCTTCGTGCAGCTCCTCCTCGCCGAAGGCCTTGCCCTGGACGTTGAAGTCGGAAATGTTGAACTCGAAGTTCACCCTCAGTTGGTGTCTTATCATCTTCTGCTGGAATCTCGTGCCCGCATTTTTCCTGCGAAGCAACTTGCCGATGATGTCTATCTCATGCTGTGAAAACTTGTTTCTTCCCATAGTCTTATTGTCTTACTTCATTTTTTGGGGGATAAAATTACTAATAATTTCCCGAAATAGGGCAAAACTCCTGTAAGATTTATCGTTTTTTATCATTCTCACGACAAAATACCTACTTTTGGGTATGCCTAAAATTTCCCCCTTTCGAAGAAAAGCCATACCTTTGCACCCGGAAAAAAGAGAGTAAGAAAAACAGATGAGAATTTACGCGATTATTATGAATGTGGTGGGCATGATGGTGTTGTGCCCAACAATGACTTTTGCCTCGATGCAGGCAGACATGGAGGAGACTGTGGTTAAGAAGAATCACGAGCACGAACACGACATATATAAGACCGTCGGACTTGATGAAGTGGTGGTGTCGGCAAATAAGAACGAGGTGAAAAGATGTGACGCACCCGTGGTGGTGAATGTGATTGGTGCAAGGCTGTTTGAGACGGTCAGTTCGCCCGACCTTGCCAAGTCGCTCAATTATCAGTCGGGATTGAGAGTGGAGAACAACTGCCAGAACTGTGGTTTCCCGCAAGTGAGAATCAACGGACTCGAAGGTCCTTATTCGCAGATACTCATCAACAGCCGTCCTGTGGTGAGTGCGCTCTCGGGCGTATATGGTCTTGAACAGATACCCGTCAATATGATTGAGCGTGTTGAGGTGGTACGCGGTGGAGGGTCGGCTCTTTTCGGGGCGAATGCCGTGGGCGGCACTATCAATATCATCACCAAGGATCCCAAGCAAAACTCATTCCAAGTGAGCAACACCCTCTCGCTTATGGGTGGCAACACATGGGAGGACAATATGGGTGCAAACGCCTCGATAGTGTCGCACGACAACAAGTATGGACTTGCCCTCTATCAGTCATACCGCAATCGCCAGCCTTACGACCGTGATGATGACGGATTCTCGGAGATAGGCAAGATTTCGGCGAATACCTTCGGTCTTCGAGGATACTATCGCCCCACAAAGTTGAGCCGATTAGGTATAGAATACCACACCACCAATGAGTTTCGTCGCGGAGGAAACAAGTTTGACCTTGAACCCCTCTTCACCGACATCACCGAGATGACACGACATATAATAAATAGTGGTGGAGTGAACTATGACTTGTTTTGGAATGAATATGCCCACAAACTCTCGTTCTATTCCTCAGTGCAGCATGTTGACAGGAACAGCTATTATGGAGCACAGCAGAATCCCGATGCCTACGGCAAGACCAAGGACTTGACATACGTGGGAGGAGCGACATATACAGGCAAGTTGCCAACGCTCGTCTTTGCGCCTGCCACATTGACGGCAGGACTCGAATACCAATACAACTCATTGCACGACATCATGACAGGCTATGATCGTGACCTTAGGCAGGACGTTAAGATAGCCAGCGGATTCGTGCAGTCGGAGTGGAAGATAAGTCAAGTCACCCTGTTGGCGGGAGTGCGTCTCGACAGCCA
This sequence comes from uncultured Prevotella sp., assembly GCA_945830345.1. Lineage (GTDB taxonomy): Bacteria > Bacteroidota > Bacteroidia > Bacteroidales > Bacteroidaceae > Prevotella. The sequence continues at coordinate 11,138 of CALZYS010000053.1, read as the reverse complement.
TAACCTCATCGATAATCCCATATTCAGTCCGCGAGTGAACATGATGTGGAAACCCAACGACAACATACAGACTCGACTTACATGGTCAACGGGATTCCGTGCCCCACAGGCATACGACGAAGACCTTCATGTGACTGCCGTGGGAGGCGAGGGAGTGCTGATACAACTTGCCGATGGTCTCAAACCCGAACGCTCCAACAGTTTCAGCGGTTCGCTCGACTGGTCAGTTACTGCCGGACATTTCCAAGTCAATCTCCTTGCCGAGGCCTTCTATACCACACTCTCGAATGTGTTCTATCTGCAGAACATCGGTTATGACAATCAGGGCAACAGTATCCAGGAACGTCGCAACGGCAGTGGAGCAAAGGTGTATGGCGTGAACTTCGACGCTAAGGCTGCCCACGGCACCAACTTCTACCTACAAGCAGGTCTCACCCTGCAGCGCAGCCGTTATAAGGAACTGACCACATGGAGTGAGGACCCGAGTGTAGATGCTGTGCGTGATATGCCTCGCACGCCAAATGTATATGGCTACTTCACTATGAATGTGCAGCCGTTGAAGGCTCTCGACATCTCGCTTTCAGGAGTATATACAGGCAGAATGCATGTTCCCCACTTCGCACCAGTGGATGTCGTCCCCGACGATTATGAATATACATACATCGCCAAGGACGAGATGGTGCATACCCCGGATTTCCTCGACCTTTCGGCAAAGGTGGCATACACCTTTGGACTCAGTGGGCGCATTAAGCTCCAGCTAAATGCCGGGGTGCAGAATATACTCGATGCCTTCCAGAAAGACCTCGACCGTGGCACCTATCGTGACTCAGGCTATTTCTACGGTCCCACACAACCACGCACCTTATATATAGGTTGCAAGGTATTTATGTAACTTCAATGAACAGCTTTTCCCCTTTGATTCTGTGCCGAGGATAATACCCAAGAAGGATTGGGATTATCTGGAGCGTGGATTGGAACAGCGAGTGCTTGCCCTCAACATGTTCCTTTGGGACATTTATCACGAGAAGAAAATCATCAAGGCCGGCGAACTCGTATGGCGCAAGGCCGACCTGCGTGCATTCCCTCGACCCCTACGATTGCCGTGTGCTCGAAGAGGTAAAGGCTCCCGTGTCGGGAACTGTCTTCTTCGCCCACAACAAACCGCTCACCCTCGAGCATGCAATCATCTACCGCATACAGAAGTTCGATTAGAGTTCGTCTCTGTGTTCGATGAATATATTAGAGTTTTGAGAGAAAGCGCTCGCGGTCAACGATGAATCGCAGGTGCTTTCCCTCACCTATGACATCGTCACCCTGTCGCGCCACAACCGTGAAATACAGTTTCCTGCCGTCGATCTTGTCGAGAGTGGCAGTGGCTTCCACCTCAGCTCCTAATGGCGACGGTTTTACGTGCGACGACTCGATATGTCCGCCCACCGTGGTTGCACCTTCGGGCAAATGTTCCCTCACTGCCATCATTGCGGCATTCTCCATCAGTGCCATCATTGCCGGAGTGGCGAATACGGGCATATCGCCCGAACCTAATGCTATTGCGGTGTTCTGTTCGTTCACCACCGTCTTGCTTGTATAAGTCAATCCTGTTTCCATAATCTGATTTTTATATGTTTTGTCAATGCAAAGGTAGCTAAAAAGCCCGTATTATGCAAATTTAAGACGCAAAAGTTTGCCGTATCCGAAAAAATAACTACTTTTGCACTCTCATTTCAAGCATAATCATTATTAAAAACAGCATATAGCAATGGCACTCATAAAATCCATCAAAGGTCTTACCCCAAAGTGGGGCAGAGACTGTTATTTCAGCGAGAACGCAACCATCGTGGGCGAAGTCACGATGGGCGACGAATGTTCCATCTGGTTTAATGCCGTAGTGCGAGGCGACGTTGCCCCCATCACCATCGGCAATCGCACCAACGTGCAGGACGGTTCGTGCATCCACGTCACCAACACCATCGGTCCCACCGTCATCGGCAATGATGTCACCATTGGTCATAACGCCACAGTGCATGCCTGCACCATTCGCGACGGAGCACTCATCGGCATGGGAGCCACACTGCTCGACCACTGCGATGTGGGTGAGGGAGCCGTTGTGGCAGCCGGAGCACTCGTGCTTCAGAACACCAAAATCGGCCCTCACGAACTATGGGGAGGCGTTCCCGCCAAATTCATTAAGAAGACCAAGGAGAATCAGGCAGAGAGCTTCGGACAGCACTATGTTGAATACTCCAAGTGGTATCTTGAGGAGCAGAACTCTTAATTCTCCTCCAATGATCCTCCGTTGCAAAGCCGATGCAAATTCGATGCAAATTCGATGCAAATTCGATGGAAAGTCGATCGATGATACTTGTAAGAGCGGAGTTGGATGCTTGTATGAGCATAGTAGGAGCGAACGAAATATCACTTTGACACCTTGACACTTTGACACCCTGACACCATTGCAGGAAATAATGCTTTTCGGTTTGGTGTCAAAGTGTCAGTGTCAAAGGTGTCAAACTTATGATTTAAGTTAAAAAGTAATAAAGTTCTTAGTAAGATTTTTGTTACTAAGAATTTTGTTACTATCTTTGCACTGTTAAAATGTACAATCAGTTAAGGAGCAAGAGTTATGGACAACCCGTTTATATTCGGAAAAGCAGTCGAAGGACCGTATTTAATATAGTACAATAAGCTGGTGTGCAATCACTGGTAATTTCAAAATTGGGGTCTTTTCTTAATGCAGGAAACCAATTAATTATTGTCCTACGGTCTTGCTGAGTATATTTAGCCATACGTTGCAAATAGTTGATAGTGGAACATACCCCTCGAAAGTTACTTTCCCGGGATATATTTTGTCGAGGGCATGGACAAGTAACGTGGGACCTTTCTTCAGCTCTTCATATATGAATGGAACAGCCTCCTCTTTCATGTTGACTATATCGTCAAAATTGGGATTGTTGAAATTCCCCACGGAAAGATATGCAGTCTCACGATTCCAGGCACTCAATTTTTCTTCAAATCGAGCACCACTTTCATTCAGTGATAGTTGCCTTGTTTCCATATTTCTAATTTTTTAATTCGTATTCTATATTTCTTTTGCAAAGTTACAGACAAATTCGATTCAAACCAAATTTTTTTCGTTATTTCTTCATAAATTATATCGTTTTTCTTCATTACACTTAAAAAACACTAAATATTATCCTGTTTATTTGTTATTGTAGCAAATAATTTATATCTTTGCCTTGTTTTAGCGGACGAGATATGCTTTGGCATATATGTGCGCTGATACTGGAGGCAATCAGAGGAAAACCTCGACAAGCACCTCAAAGGCGGCATCATCGTACACGACAATCACACAGGCAACTGGCTCTACTCCCCAATGCCGATAGAGAACACTTGCGATACGGCAGATTGGGAAGCATTTTATCCGGATATGTATAAATAAAAAACAAGTTTATCCCCAAAAAATTGAAAAAAATAAAAGTTGAAAAACATCTGTCACTGTCAGCCTTTCTGCAAAGCATTGAATAACAGACGCTTAAAAGACTGAAGGGCTGACAGATGCTTTCAAAAATGCCAAAACATCGAACCTTCTCAGTGCTAATGACATTGTTGCTTATGCAAAAAATCACGGTTTGGAGGCAGATAATAGTCAACCTTCTCTAAAATATTTATCTTAAGGAGGGCAACCGTATGCGTGAACAACGGCAATATAGAGTCAACGTGAATTATAAATAGTCATCCTAAGTGATTGAACTACAGTCACAGTCGTACCACCGCAGTTGTCACACTTGTTCCAAGGCTGTAGTCACAGTAGTTCCATGGCTGTGGTACGAGTGTGATAACAGCTTTGGAACGGTCGTGACAACAGCCATGGAACAAGTGTGTCAAAGGAGTAATCGGTTATAATTTAAACAAGTCGTCCATAGTTACCACGCTCTGCACTCTGCCTGAATATTCATTGCGTGATAGTGAGTATGTTGTCACGAGGGTCAGGTGGACTGAAGAGCGGCATCGGGTCTCTTCAATAAATACGGTAAGTTTGTGGCGCAAGTCGGCATCGCATGACTTGTCTATATGGAAGTCATCCTCAGTAAACTTCATTTCGCAGATATTTACAACATGGTCGGCTCTGTCAATCACGAGGTCTATTTGGGCGGCACGAGGCGAGGACTTGCTTCTCCATGACGAGCACTCTGTATAAACCCCATTTATACCAAGAGCCTGCTTAATCTGCTTAATGTGGAGCGTGCATACATTCTCAAAGGCAAAGCCGCGCCATGCCGTCAATGTTGGCAACAACAGGTTGTTTTGCCAAAAGTTTGGGTCGGAACTTTTGTTAGTGTCGAAGAAATGTGTGTAGAAAAGACAGTATGGGTCTATGAGTCTGTATCTCACGTCACGACTTGAACCTTTGTATGGAGTATAAGCCTCAATGAAGCAACTTGCCTCGAGTGCCTTGAGAATAGTTGTAAGTCCTCCGCCGTATGCAACTGATGTTTCTTCGGCTATCTCTTTTCTTGTATACCCTATACGCTTGTTCCCTAACAATCGGACAATCGTCATATAGTCTTCGGGGTTGGTAAACAGTGAGTTGAAAAGTCGTGTGAACTCATTCTTCAGTTTTGCATTCTTCGCGAAAAAGAGATTGTCGATGTTTTGTGCAAGACTGAGCTTCTTGTCCATCATAACAATATAATATGGTATTCCTCCTGTTATCATATATGCCTGCAACTGGTCATAGCGATCCATTGCCACTCCGAGGTGTTTGTAAAGTTGTTCACATTCTCCGAGAGTGAATGGCATCAGTATTATTTCGGCGGTTAACCTGTTGTATAGCCCTCCTTTGTTGTTGATAATCTTGTCGTTAATCCATGATGTGGCTGAGCCGCACACTATTAGCATCAAGTTGCTTCTGCCAGCTCCCCATCCATTCCAGAAATGCTCAAAAGAGGAGATAAAGAACGAGCGCGGAGTGTCCATCCATGGCAGTTCGTCAATGAATACTACCTGTCGTTCTTCGCTGTTCTTCGATTCCAACAGATCTCTCAACTTGTCAAAAGCCTCAAGCCAATTGTTGGGAGCAGCACCATTATATCCATACCGCAAGAGCGACGAATAGAAACTTGCAAGCTGCATTTTTTGCAAACTGCCGTTTTCCGCGGATAGTTCAGCAGGTGACAACCCCGTGTGGTAGAATGTCATCTTATTGTCAAACAATTCTCTCACAAGATAGGTTTTGCCCACCCTGCGTCTTCCTTGAACCACTACAAGTTCTGGTCTTCCGGAATTGTATAAATCCCAAAGTTCTTGTTGCTCTTTCTGTCTTCCGATAATAATCTGTGCCATATCTGTTCCGCAATTTTGCCGCAAAGATACAAAAAATATCGTTTGCGGCAAAATAATCGGGCCTTATTTTGCCGCAATAAGGTATTTTTAACCATTTGCGGCAAAATAAGCGTTTGACTCCTGGCCTTTTGTGAACATGAGTTGGTGTCAAAGTGTCATTGCTGAATTGCTCAGAGCCAACCATTGTCTTTATACCACTTGATGGTGAGGCGAACGCCACGGTCGAGGTCGTATTCGGGATGGAAGCCTAATTCGTCCTCGGCGGGGGTGATGTCGCAACGCCAGTTGCGTTGCTTCATGATGTGGTATTTGTCGTTGTTGAGGGCTGTCACCTTGCCTGTCATCCTGTCTATGTATTCGCCACAGAAGGTTATCAGGCGGAGCAGCCATATTGGAGCTTTGAGGCGTAACACCCAGGGATGGCCGAGTTCGCGACAGATGAGGTCGCTGAAGTCGCGCGAACTGTAGTTGCGTCCGTCGCTGAGGAAATACTTTCCGCCTATCTTGCCGTTTTCCAATGCAAGGAAGATGGCTTGTACCACATCAAGCACATAGACGAATGTGATAGTCTGTGGTTTGAATCCGGCGGCAAAATCCACATGTTGACTGATGCTCTTTGCCATCATGAAATAATCCTTCTCGCGGGGGCCATACACTCCTGTGGGACGCAGTGTGATGCAAGGCAGTTTGCCCTTGGCTGTCATCTCGTCGAGATATTTCTCGCTCTCCAGTTTGCTTCGCCCGTAGTTGGTGTTGGGGTGGGGAATGTCGGTGGCCTTGATGTCCTTGTGGGGATAATCCTCACGGATATTCCCGAAGACGCTAAGGCTGCTGACATATACGAATCGCTTGAGAGGCATGGATAACTCCAACAGGGCTTCCACGAGGTTTTTGGTGCCTAAGGTGTTGACACGATAGAAATCCAGGGTATTGATACACTTGGTGACTCCGGCTGCATGCACCACATAGTCGAAATGAAGCCCATGCATGGCCTTCACCATCTGCTCCTTGTGGTCGAAGTCGAGATGGATGAAATGGATGCGCTCGTCGGTGAGATACTTCTTGCTGCTCGACGGTCGCACTGCCACCCACACGTTCATACCCAAGCTCAAGGCCTTGTCAACGATGAAGCCCCCGATGAATCCCGTGGCTCCGGTGATGAGAATATTATTAGGATTATTCATGTTGTTAATTACTGATGCTTATTTTAAAAAAACAGGCCTAATCTCACGATCGGGCCTGCTTCCAATGTTTAACCTTAAAATTTATGTAAAAGTATCTATCTACAAAGATTCTTCCGAAAAATTAGAGATTCGGGTTGATCTCATTCCACTTCTCTACAGGAGGAACGATGTTGAGAGTAACCAACTCGTCGCGCATCTTGCAGAGGTGAGCGTAGCTTGCGTCGAGCAGAGCCATCTCCTCGGCTGTTCCCTCGGGCATCTTGTAAGAGCATCCGTTGGTGTCGAGAGTGGTGTCCATAGCCATCATGATGTTCTGGTACTTCTCGTTCTTTACGTATGTTCCAGCAGGCCATGCGAAAGGCTCGCCACCCATGACGGCACGAATCATCTCTACTGAGCAGTAGGCAGGACTCTGCCATGAGCTGCGGCCACGGAGATTGATGATCTTGGCGCCACCCTGGACAACATCAGTGCGGAGCTTCTCCCACTCTTCCTGAGGAAGGGCGTCGGTACCGATAATCTCGCTCAGAGGCTTGCCCTGAATCTTCACCTTGCTGCCGAATACTGCCATCTGCTCGCCATGTCCACCGAAGGTGCGGCAACCAGTAACATCGTCGCTCTTAACGCCGAACTTCTTGCAGAGCTCGCTGCGAAGGCGTGTAGAGTCGAGAGCTGCGAGGGTTGTTACCTGTGAAGGCTTCAAACCAGAGTAGAGCAGAGTGACAAGACCTGTAAGGTCGGCAGGGTTGAAGATAACAACCACATGCTTTACGTCGGGGCAATATTTCTTTATGTTCTGTCCGAGTTCCTCGGCTATCTTGCAGTTACCTGCGAGAAGATCCTCGCGGGTCATGCCAGCCTTACGGGGAGCACCACCTGACGAGATGATATACTTTGCGTCCTTGAATGCCTCGGCAACGTCGGTTGTAGCGGTGAGGTTCACGCTGTCATAACCGCAGTGGAACATCTCTTCCATCACACCCTCCATACCAGGAGCATAAACGTCATAAAGACATACGTTAGGAGTCAGCTTCATAGTCAAAGCTGTCTGAACCATTGTTGAACCAATGGCGCCACCGGCGCCGACAATCACCAATTTGTCTTCAGTTAAAAATGCCATATTCTATTATTTTTTTATATAATGATGTTACATGTTTTGTCATAATCAAGGGCTCAACAGCATAGCTGCCGCCCGAAATTCAGTGCAAAGATAGTAAAAATATGAATAGAACGGCAATCTTTTTTATATTTTTAATTCTTTTTTGCCCATTTATTTGTTTATTTCGCATAAAAAAGCTAACTTTGCAATGTAAAAATGTCAAAACAATGGATTCAAGAGTAATAACAGCACGTATAGAGGAGCTGAGAGCAGTGATGAAAAGGGAAGCTATTGACGCCTTTGTCTTTCCAAGTACCGACCCTCACAACGGGGAGTATGTGCCCGAGCATTGGAAAGGGCGAGAGTTTATCAGCGGATTCAATGGGTCAGCAGGTACGGCTGTCGTGACTATGGATGATGCTGCACTATGGACTGACTCACGCTATTTCCTGCAAGCAGGGGAACAATTGGCAGGAACGGGATTCCGACTGATGAAACTCAAGATAGAGGGCACACCGACAATATCGCAATGGCTTGGCAGAAAACTGGCGGCTAACGGCGGTACGGTGGTGGGTATCGACGGTATGGTGAATTCTATAAGCACTGTCGAGGCTCTTGCCGATGAACTGAGGGCTGAGGGCGGTATCACCCTGCGCACCAACTTCGACCCACTGAAGGTTATTTGGAAGGATCGACCGGCAATACCTTCGGACATGGCGATAGTGCATCCACAGAAATATGCGGGTGAGAGTGCACAAAGCAAGATTGCCCGTATTCGTCAGGCATTGCGCGAGCGTCATGTGGAGGGTATGTTGGTGTCGGCACTCGACGACATCGCCTGGGCATTGAACATCAGGGGAACCGACGTGCACTGCAATCCCGTGGTGGTGTCGTATCTACTGATTACGATGGACAGCGTCACATTATATATAAATAGTGATAAACTCACACCTGTAGTAAGGGAGCATCTTGCGGCTAATGGTGTGATGACCGACGAATATGAAAATGTGAAAAAGGGGTTGGCAGGATACGACGGATATAATATACTGATGGATCCAGACGAGACATGCTACACCCTGTATAAGGCATACGGAGACCGTCCGAAGGTGCTTGCCCCCTCGCCAGTGCCTTCGATGAAAATAGTGAAAAACGAAACCGAGATAATGGGTTATCGATATGCAATGCTTCGTGATGGAATTGCTATGGCGAAATTCCTCAGATGGCTTGTGCCTGCCGTGGAGGAAGGTGGAGTGACGGAGGTGTCGGCAAGCGACGAACTGGAAGCCTTCAGGTCGGAGCGACCTTTGTACAAGGACATATCCTTTGACACCATAGCCGGATATGCAGCCCATGGAGCCATCGTGCATTATGAACCTACGCCGGAGACAGACATAGAACTAAAGCCCGAGGGACTCCTGTTGCTCGATAGTGGTGGACAGTATCTTGACGGCACTACCGACATCACACGCACTATAGCCCTTGGTCCTGTGACTGACGAACAGAAACATATTTATACCCTTGTGCTCAAGGGGCATATCCGCTTGGCAATGGCAAAGTTTCCCGCAAATGCCTCGGGCACACAGCTCGATATACTTGCGCGCGAGGCTATGTGGCGCGAGGGACTCAACTATCTGCATGGCACTGGACATGGGGTGGGTAGCTATCTGAATGTACATGAGGGACCTCATCAGATACGTATGGAATACAAGCCGGAACCTCTGCGCGCCGGGATGACAGTGACTAATGAGCCAGGATTGTATCTTGCCGGAAAATTTGGCGTGAGGATAGAGAACACGATGCTCATCACTGAGTATATGAACACCGAGTACGGAAGATTCCTCCAGTTGGAGCCCCTGACACTTTGTCCGATAGACAAGAAGCCAATAGACATCGAGATGCTCACCGACGAGGAACTTGAATATCTCAACAACTATCATGCCACGGTCTTCAAGAGCCTTTCGCCATATCTCGACGACGAGATGACCGAGTGGTTGGCTGATGCTTGTTCGCCTCTGACAAGATGAGCAAAAAATAGGATAAAAATAAGGGATTTTCTACAGAAAAGGGCAGTTGAATGAAAAAACTGCCCTTTTATTATCAAAAAAAAGCTCAAAAACTTGCGTATCTCACAAATAATCAGTACCTTTGCACCCGCAAAAAATGGACACAGTCCAAAAAGTTAACATGTTTAATTAATAAATTTAAAGCAAAAAAATGATTATTGTACCAGTAAAAGAAGGCGAAAACATCGAGAAAGCCCTCAAGAAGTTCAAGAGAAAGTTTGAGAAAACAGGTGTCGTTAAGGAACTCCGCGCACGTCAGCAGTTCGACAAGCCATCTGTACTCAAAAGGCTGAAGATGGAGCACGCTATCTACGTACAGAAGCTCAGAGCAGCAGAGGAATAATAAAAAATCCTAAAAAATTTGGTAGTTTGGATTTTAATTCGTAAATTCGCTGCGTGAAACTGAAATTGCAGCGCTATGATGGTTGAAAAGTTCTTGGAATATATGCGCTATGAGCGCAATCGGAGCCCGCTAACAGTGGAGGCTTACGAGGACGACTTGAGAATGTTTGAGTCGTATTTCCGGGAAAAGGACAGCCAACTCACTTGGGAGTCAGTGGACTCCGACCTTATCCGCGACTGGATGGAAAGCATGATGGACGGCGGGCATTCCGCAACCTCGGTCAACAGACGGCTGAGCGCCCTGAGAAGCTTCTACAGATTTGCACTGTCCAGGCATATGGTGGAAAGGGATCCCGCCCACGCTATAACGGGGCCCAAGAAAGAAAAACCGCTTCCAGTGTTCGTGAAGGAGAAGGATATGAACCGGCTTCTTGATGGCGAGGAAATGTGGGATGAAAGTTTTGGCGACCTTCGCGCGCGTACCATTATTATATTATTATACCAAACCGGCGTCCGAGTGTCGGAACTGACAGGGATGGATGTTGCTTCGGTGGATATGGTAGAAGGATATATTAAGGTAAGGGGCAAGGGTAACAAGGACAGGCTGGTGCCGTTCGGAGATGAACTGAGGAATGAATTGCAGAAATACCTTAAGGCACGCGAGAGCGTGGCGGGTGGCAGTGCAGGACCGTTGTTCGTTGATGACAAGTGCCGAAGAATGACCAGAGGGAATGTGAAGCGAATAGTGGAAAACAACCTCGCAAAGGTCACAACCCAGAAAAAGCGCTCGCCGCACGTGCTGAGACATTCGTTTGCAACGGCAATGCTCAACAATGGTGCAGGAATAGAAAGTGTGAAAAAGCTGCTTGGTCATGCGAAGATCGCAACAACTGAGATTTATACTCATACGACATTTGAGCAGCTAAAGCGAATTTATAAACAAGCCCATCCACGGGCATAACCCTTAAAAGACGGAGGTTATTATGGAAATTAAGATTCAGTCAATTCATTTTGACGCTACCGAGAAGTTACAGGCGTTCATCGAAAAGAAGGTCGCCAAGTTGGAAAAGTCATTAGACGATATTCAGAAAGTAGAGGTGCAATTGA
>CALZYS010000052.1 GCA_945830345.1 uncultured Prevotella sp. | reverse complement strand
CCTACGGCATTGACCGCATCAGCGGCAAACTGATACCTAAGGAGCGCCTTAGGGCTGTGCCTCATGCCACACTCAGTGTGGAGTCGAAACTCAACAGAAAGAAATGACGAAAAAGAAAATTATGGTTACACGAGGCAGAATGGTGATACTTTTGGTATTAGCCATCCTGCTCGTTGACCAAACGATAAAGATTGCCGTAAAGACCAATATGACACTGCACGAATGTCTGCCTGTGTTCAGTTGGTTTAAGATTCTCTTTATCGAAAACAACGGTATGGCGTACGGAATGGAGATAGGCAGCAAACTGTTGCTATCCATTTTGCGTATATTGTTAGTGGGAGTGATCTCTCTCTATGCCTATCGTGTGGCGACAAAGGGAGCCCGAACCGGTTTTATCGTTTGTCTGTCGATGATAGTGGCAGGTGCTCTTGGCAATATCATTGACGGAATGTTCTATGGTATGATGTTCGACGAATCGACGATAGTCAGCACAGCGTCGCTCGTGCCCTTTGGCGAGGGATATTCCTCGTTTATGATGGGCAAAGTGGTGGATATGTTCTATTTCCCCATCATCGAGACTACTTGGCCCGTATGGATGCCGATAGTTGGCGGTCAGGAGTTTATATTCTTCAGTCCCGTGTTCAACTTTGCCGATGCAAGTATCTCTGTAGGAGTGATTTGGATGGTGTTGTTCTATCGCAAGGAAGTGTCCGAGGTGTCGCTGTCGAAACTGTTGAAGAAATGAAGAGTGAAGACGAGTTGTTGAGCGTATGCGAAAAATGAAGAGTGAAGAATTGTTGCGCAAACCAAGTTACATAGTGATTGTAGCCGCCATTTGCATGGTGTGCATAGGATGTAAGCCAACTGTTCCGCGAGATGTTATTCAGCCGGACGACATGGAGGACATCCTATATGACTATTATCTGTCGCGCGAGATGGCCCAGAAACCTTCGGGCGAGGGCAATTCGCCTTATCTGCGCACGCTCTACTACAAGGCAGTGCTCAAGAAACACGGAGTGACGGAGGCTGAGTTCGACTCGGCGCTTGTCTATTACTACGGTCATGCAGATGAGTTCTCAAGGATCTTCAGTCGTGTGAGCGACCGTATGCAGCAGTATGGCAAGTCTCTCGGTATCAACACCAATGGAATGGGAGGCACACTCACTCAGTATTCCACTACAGGCGACACTGCCAATATATGGCGTGGTGCTACAAGTACAATGTTGCTGCCCGTGGCGCCATATAATCGGTTTGACTTCGAGATGAAGGCAGACACATCGTTCCGCAAGGGCGATTCGTTTATGCTCACCTTCATGACCAACTATCTCTATCAGCAAGGCACAAAGGATGCCACGGCTTATATAGATGTGAAATACTCCAACGACAGCATTGCCTCTTTCTCGACGTCAATCAACGTTTCAGGGCAGTCGCAGTTGAGGGTTATGGAATGTAGCAAGCACGACATCAAGAACATTCGCGGATTCATCTATCTCAACAAGGGAAGCGATGAGTCGGAGACCGTAAAACTGATGTTTATAGACAACATACAATTCGTAAGATTCCACAAAAATGAGTCAAAGAACACGCAAGATAGCAGTCCATCACCTGCAGCTCCCCGACGGGACGACCTTAGGCCCGTCGGTAGTGGAATACACCCCCAACGGACAGGTGATACACTGGCACCCATTAGACCGGGAAGAACCCCAAACGGAATGGTTAGGGGGAACCGTCCGCCTTTGCAAAGGCGATGACGGTATGCTGACAGTTCACATATTATAAATATAATAAGGTATAAGAAACATGAAGAATCTGAAGACACGATTGGCACTTATGAATTTCCTTGAGTTTGCCGTATGGGGAGCCTATCTTACCTGTATGGGACGTTATCTCGGCAATATCGGTGTAGGTACGGAGATAGGTTATTTCTACTCTATGCAGGGAGTAGTGTCAATATTCATGCCAGCTGTAATTGGTATAGTAGCCGACCGCTGGATTCCGGCACAGAAGATGCTTGGCATCTGCCATCTTGTGGCGGCAGTGTTCATGATTCTCACTGCATGGTATGGAGCCACAGCCGAGGGCGGAGTGGATTTTGCCACTATCTTCTCGCTCTATTCCGTGTCGGTGGCTTTCTATATGCCCACCATAGCATTATCTAATTCTGTGGCTTACACGGCATTGCGTCAGGCTGGTATGGACACTGTGAAGGATTTTCCGCCAATTAGAGTGTTCGGCACTGTGGGATTCATCCTCACCATGTGGTTTGTGGATATCATGGGTTTCCAGACCAACCACTGGCAGTTTGTCACTTCAGCCGTACTTGGCATTGTGCTTTTCCTCTATTCGTTCACATTGCCCCATTGCCCGATAGCCAAGGGCGACGAGCATCGTTCCCTGTCGGAGGCATTCGGATTGCAGGCGTTCTCGCTGTTCCGCCAGAAGCAGATGGCGCTCTTCTTCATCTTCTCGATGTTGCTCGGTGTCAGTCTTCAGATCACCAATGGCTATGCCAATCCGTTCATCAGCAGCTTTGCCTCCGAAGCCGAGTTTGCCGACACCTTCGGAGTGCAGCATGCCAATATCCTGATATCACTCTCCCAGATAAGTGAGACTCTCTGCATATTGCTCATCCCGTTCTGCATGAAGCGTTTCGGTATCAAGAACGTGATGCTCATATCAATGATGGCCTGGGTATTGCGTTTCGGTCTATTCGGTCTTGGCGATCCTGGAAGTGGAGTATGGATGTTCATATTGTCGATGATAGTTTATGGTGTGGCGTTTGACTTCTTCAACGTCAGCGGTTCGTTGTTTGTCGATCAGAATACTGCTCCCGAGATACGTTCCAGTGCCCAGGGACTCTTTATGCTGATGACCAATGGTATTGGCGGTACGATAGGAGTGATCGTAGCCCAGGAGATAATAAATGCCTATACTCATGGCATGACCATAGGCGACCAGTTCTACACCGTAGGCGATTGGTCATCCTGTTGGTTTATCTTCTCAGCCTACTCTCTTGTTGTCGGCTTGGTGTTTGCCTTGGTGTTTCATCCCCAAAAACAGAAATAGTTTATGAGCGACAAGGTGAGATTGCTTTTGGATTCAATGGGCAGCATACAAGGCGACGGCAGTATCTGCATAGTGATATTGGTGGAGGAGAGCCGCCGGTTGCAGTTGACGTTTGTAACCGATGATGCCATGCGACGCCAGTTGTCGATGCGTCTTTACAATAAAGACGAAGGCAGAAGTCTGTCGAAGTTGCTTCCCGAGGTGATGTGGGAGTCATTGCGAGGTTTCTCTGATTCAGGAGACTACGAGATGGTGGTGGAGTCGGTGGGAGTGGATGGTGAATACCACACCGTTCTTCACAACAAGATATTCGGAGGAAAACATCCCATCCGACTGTCGGATGCCGTATTGTTGCAGGAGGTGACAGGCATACCGTTATATATAAAGCTGTCACTTGTGCGTCAGCAGATGATGCCCTATGTCGCCAGTTCGAATACCACGTCATTGCCAATCAACGTGATGCCGTTGGCAGTACTTGAGAAAGGGCTTGCCGACAGTATAGCCAAGGAAGACTATCATATGGCGCAAAGACTTAAGGATGAAATTAATAAACGTAAATCACTCAACAATAAAGGAGGGAAAACCGATGAAGGAAATCAGATTCTTTTATGATGCCAATGCTCCGGTATCTACCGAATTGCCAGATGACGAGGCAATGCACGCGCTTCGCGTATTGCGTCTGAAGAGCGGCGATGAGTTTATGTTAATGGATGGCCGAGGTACATACTATCGTGCCGAGGTTACTCTTGCTGCCACCAAGAAGTGCATGTATCGCATACTTGAACCACTGCCTCAGGAGCCACAATGGTTGGGCAAACTCAATTTAGCTGTTGGCCCTACAAAGATGATGGACCGCATAGAATGGCTTGTGGAGAAAGGTACGGAGATTGGTTTTGATGGTATCACATTTGTCAACTGCCAGAACTCTGAGCGCAGAGTTGTCAAGACCACACGTCTTGAGAAGATTATCGTGTCTGCCACCAAGCAGAGCCACAAGCCATGGAAGCCGGTTGTAAACGAGATGCTTCCGCTGAAGAACTATCTTGAGACCCCGATTGAGGGAAGGAAATATATTGCCCACTGCTATGAGGACAAGGAACGCAAGGACTTGTATAGCGAACTGAATGCAGCTGCCAATAAGGACGAGAACGTCACGGTGCTTATCGGTCCGGAAGGCGACTTTACGATTGACGAGGTGGAAATGGCTGAAAAGATGGGGTGGATACCGGTGTCGCTCGGTGAGAGCCGCCTGCGTACAGAAACAGCCGCATTGTCGGCAATCATGATGATGAGATTGGCACACAGGAAATGAGACACAAGAAGATCATTTGTTCGATATTAGTCGTTGTCGCGTTAGTGACTACGGTAGTTGTTGTTTTGCTGTCACGTGGCGGCAATGGATATATGAATGTTATCCCCCCGAGAGTGAAGGCTCTTGTGGCTGTCGAACTTTCCAAGATTGGGGTGGGGGATGTGCCTGGTATTGACTTTAGTCGTAAGGCATATCTTTTCGAAACTTCCGACGGCTCATTTGGATTTGTGGCTGCCGTAGATAGCAAGAGCGACGTGGAGTCATTCTTCGAGTCGTTGCAAAAGACGGGTAAAGCCACCAAGACAGTTGAGCGCAAGGGATACCTGTTTACTGTCATCAACGGTAACTTTGTAGTGGGTCTGTCTTCCTCGGCATTACTTGTCATGGGGCCTGCTGTGGCTGATGAACAAGCATCAATCCAGCGCAAGATGGTGAAGTATTTGTCATGCGACGAAGATGCCGTAAGTGCTTCTCCGCTATTTAGCCATCTGTCCACATTGGAGGGACCTGTCGCTATAGTCGCACAAGCCGATGCCCTCCCCGAGAAGTTTGTCATGCCCCTAACGCTTGGAGCTCCCCGTGGCACCAAGGCCGACCAACTCCTCCTCTCTGCCACAATGGACATCACCGGAGAATGTCTCACATTGAAGTGTAGCACCTTCTCGTTCGACGACAAGATAAACTCTGCCCTCAAGGCGTCACATTCCAAGTTGCGTCCTCTTACTGACAAACATCTTGCCACTATCTCAGCCGACAACCTGCTCTCGGTGGCATGCAATGTCAAGGGCACTGACTTCGTTGAGTTGCTTCGCTCCAACGAGTCGCTCCGCACAATGCTCATCGGTATCAACACTGCCATCGACATCGACAAGATGTTGCGAGGTGTGGATGGCGACCTCATAATGAGTCTTCCCTCATTGGGCGACAAACTCCATCTCTCGCTGTTGGCAGATGCGTCTGACGTGTCATGGCAGCAGGATGTGGATTACTGGAAGAAGTCATGTCCCGCAGGCACTCAGATAGAGTCGTGCGGTAGAGACAGTTATATGCTCAAGGGCACAGACTTCGACGCATGCTTCGGAGTAAAGGACGGCAAACTGCTGTATGTAGTCCCCTCGTTGGAGTCGGTGTTAAATGTCGGCACCAAGGCTTTGCGCCCATTGTCGCCGGCAGTGATAGAGCAAGTCAAGGGTAGCCGTTTTGTGGCAGTCCTCAGTCTTTCTTCTGCAACGAGACAGAAACCCGAACTCTCGGTGGTATCGTCATTCTTGCCAAATCTGAAGACTATCGTGCTGAAGATAGAATAAAGTGTAATATTACAATTAAAACATACAATGGATAAGATTATATTCAGGAATGTGCTCCCGTCGGTGTTTGCCAATCGCGATGACCTCCATTCGGAGATATGGCAAGGCGACGTCACCTTCGAACGCGACCACCTCTATTTGGTGGAGGCAGCCAGCGGACAAGGCAAGAGCACTTTTTGCAGTTATGTGGTGGGGTATCGCAACGACTATACCGGGGATGTGCTCTTCGACGATATAGACGTTAGAGGGTTGAAAGTGAGCCAATGGGTGGATATCCGCAAGAGCCACATCAGCCATCTCTTTCAGGAATTGCGCCTTTTCCCCGAACTCACCGCAATGGAAAACGTAGAGATTAAGAACAAGCTCACCGGCTTCAAGACAAGGCAACATATCGACCAGTGGTTTGAGATGTTGGGCATTGCCGACAAGAAGAACGCCAAGATAGGTTGCATGTCGTTCGGTCAGCAACAGCGTGTTGCGCTCATCCGTGCCCTTGTCCAGCCATTCGACTTCCTCCTTGCCGACGAGCCCATTAGTCACCTCGACGATGATAACTCGCGCATTATGGGCGAGATAATGATGACCGAGGCGAAGAGCCAGGGAGCGGGAGTGATTGTGACGAGTATTGGAAAACATATTGACCTTAACTACGAAAGGACATTTAAATTATGAATCTCGTATGGAAACTACTGCGCCAGCACGTCAGTGTGCCGCAGTTCATAGGCTTTTTCTTCGCCAACCTTTGCGGTATGCTCATCGTGTTGTTGGGCTTCCAGTTCTATCGCGATGTGCTGCCCGTGTTCACCCAGGGCGACTCGTTCATGGGTGCCGAATATATCATTGTGAGCAAGAAGATTACGGCTGGCAACACCCTCTCGGGCCGCAGCAACTCGTTCGCAGCATCAGATGTGGAGGATATTCAGGATCAGGACTTCTCACGCAAGGTGGGCAAGTTCACCTCCACCGAATACAAGGTTGATGCCCGCATGGGAATCAACGGCATCCCCGTGCTTTCCTCCGAACTCTTTTTCGAGAGTGTGCCCGACGATTTCGTAGATGTGTCGCTCGACAAATGGCAGTGGAAGGAGGGCGACCCTGCAGTCCCCATCATCCTGCCACGATCTTATATCGCTATGTATAACTTCGGTTTTGCCCACAACCACTCGCTTCCCAAGATTAGCGATGGACTCGTGGGTATGATAGACTTCAAGATATTCATCCATGGCAACGGGCATCAAGACGAATACAAAGGCAAGGTGATAGGATTCTCGTCGCGACTCAACTCCATCCTCGTGCCACAGAGCTTTATGGAGTGGAGCAACAGCAACTACGCGCCGGACTCCAAGAGCGACCCCACACGACTTATTGTCGAGGTGGCTAATCCTGCAGACGAGCGAATAGCACAATATATCGAGGACAACGGATTAGACACCGAGAACAACAATCTCGATGCCGAGAAGACCACATATTTCCTCAAACTCGTCGTAACCCTCGTGATGTCTATTGGAGGAGTCATATCCGTATTGAGTTTCTACATTCTGATGTTGAGCATCTATCTGCTGGTCCAAAAGAACGCGTCCAAGCTGCAGAACCTGCTGCTTATTGGATATAGTCCCTCGCTTGTGGCAATGCCCTATCAGTTGCTCACCATTGGGCTCAACCTCTTGGTGCTACTCATTGCCTTGGTGGTGCTTTCCATCCTTAGGGGCTATTATATGGAAGTTATCGAAACCCTTTTCCCCGACATCGATGAGAGTAATATTCTCCCGTCAGTGGCAGTGGGCTTGTGCCTCTTTGCATTGATATCTGTGGTCAACGTCATTGTCGTCCGTAGCAAGGTGATGAGTGTGTGGAATAAAAAAGAATAATATATGAATAGGATAGTTTTAAGTATTTTGCTGCTTGTTGGTTCCTTGTCTTTAGCAGCCACCGATATTAAGGACGTGTTCACGGCAATGCCAGATTCCGTCCTGCCAACTCTCAGTCGTAACAATCGTCTCGACATGATTGACTTCGTGTTGTCGGGGATGAAGGCGGAGGTGAATGATGTGTTCGATGAGAAATCCACTCTTGACACCCTCACTGCCGACTATTTGCATATCACCCTCAGTGAGGCAGTGAAGGTGGAGATGAAACTCCTGCCCTCGTCTCGTCAACTGGCTGATTCCACTGACCATGTGGTGTGTGTGGTTATGACCTACGGTATTAAGCCCATCGAAAGCAATGTGCAGCTGTTCACCTCCAAATGGACTCCCTTGCCATCCCCAATTCCGTCCCTCGGCAATCAGGTGGCAAGCCTTTCCGAAGTGTCTGACACGCTGTCTCTTGAAGTTACCTCACGAAACGAGGAAAACAAGGAAGAAAAACGGTTAACGTTGCTTAAATGGAATGGTGTTGGGTTTAATAAAAATTAATTTATAGTAAATTATGACTCAAATATAATATAAATTTGAAAAAAACGTGTAAATTTGCATCGTGTTTTTCATGGTATTAGATTATTAAGGTTAATAAAAGACGGCCGATCGAGAGATTAGCCGTTTTTTTGTGTCTTATTTGAAATACGGGTTGCATTGCACCTCGTCGCTAAGAGTGGTCTGTGGCCCATGTCCTGGGAGGATACTGGTGTCGAGAGGCATGTGATTGCTCAACGACTGCAGACTGACGATGATGTCGTCATAGTTGCCCAACTCGAAATCCGTTCTTCCGATGCTCATGCGGAAAAGTGTGTCGCCACTGAATGCGATGTTCTCCTCTTTGCAATAGAAAAACACCGAGCCAGGGGTATGTCCCGGAGTGGGGATGATGGTGAATCGGTGCGAGCCAAACTCAATCACGTCGTTGTCGCTTAGATACTTGCCCACAGGCGGCATCTCATATCCAAGTGGCTGACCGCAGAATGTGAGGCTTTGCTCGTTGAGCTTGCTTTGCAGGTATTCGTCCTTTGCCGAAACCTCTGGGCGCAGACCGTATTTGCTGTATATCGTGTCGTCGCCAAAATGATGATCCACATGACCATGGGTGCCTAAAAGATGCTTCAGGCGTATGCCCTCTTTTTCCACATAGTCCACTATTGCCTTGCGCTCTTCGGCAAAGTATGCACCACAGTCGATAATCACTCCCTCATTCGTTTCGTCGCTCACCACGAAGCAGTTTTCCTGAAAGGGATTGCAAACAAATCGTTGTATCTTCAAACTCATATCGGTAGATAAATTACGTATTTCTCCTTAAACCATTCCTCGTCAAACCATTGTGAGATATCGCTCACCTCGGCATACTTGCGGAATGGTTGTATCTCACTCTCTACATTGCCGCCCTTTAAGCAGATGATACCGTTGGGCATCGCGTTGCGCTGCTTGGTGGATATGTTCTTTCTCACTATACGCTCAAGGTCGGGTAGGGGCATCACGGCACGACTCACCACAAAGTCATACTTGCCCTTTTCCTCCTCTCCGCGCTTGTGCTCGGGATGGCAGTTCTTCAGTCCTATGGCATTTGCCACCTCGGTAGCTACACGTATTTTCTTGCCTGTGCCGTCGATGAGGCGGAAGTGGCAGTTGGGGAACATGATAGCCAACGGCACTCCTGGGAATCCGCCTCCGGTGCCGAAGTCGAGTATATCGGTGCCGTCCTTAAATCTTATTGCCTTGGCTATTGCCAACGAGTGGAGCACGTGATGCTCATACAAGTTGTCGATGTCTTTGCGTGATATCACGTTTATCTTGCTGTTCCAGTCTTGGTAGAGGTCGTAGAGTGCCTCTAATTGGCGGCATTGTTCATCGCTGATGTCGCCAAAGTATTTTGTTATGATGTCGATGTTCATTCTTGTTTATCTTCGTTTTTCTTCATTATAGGTTCGAGTGTGGAGTAGCCGATGGTCAGTTCGATACGTCCCAATGCATAAGGTGCGATTTCGTATGGGTTGTAGATGAAGGTGATGCCGTCCTTGCCAAGTGCAAAGTTACTCGACGGATACATCTCCATCGAGAAGAGGTAGCCCTTGTCGTGCAATTCGTTGATGTCCTTGCAGTCAGCCTTCTCCATAAGCGCCTTCTGCAGCAGTTCGTTGAGTCGAATCTTGTATCCAGTCACCAACACGTCGTCGAGAGTGATGGTCTTGCCTGTTGCCTTGTCGAAGTTGAGGGTGAGCAGTTGGGTTAGTCCATGAGCTCCACCAGTGTAGTTATACATATTTATATAATATGTGACAACTCCCTCCTTGCCGTTCTCCACCTGGGTGTTGATGTCTGCCGCATATTCGTATATTGGTCGCTTGTCGATATCACGTTTGTCCTCTTCATATAGTGGTAGCATATCGCTGATGTAGGTTTGGACGTTCTCGTTGACAAACGAATCAACTGCCATCTTGATGTCAACATTGTGCATGTTGAATATCTTGGCTGTGATAGCGTCGTTCACGCTTTTTCTTATGTCCTCACTGCCTTCCTTCACGTATTTCACATTGAGCTTCATCTCGTATGCCGGCGAATTGGTATCGGCAGTCAGAGCCACCCTTTTCTCCACCGACAGGGAGTCGAAAGTCAGTTGGGCGGGAGTTGACATTCCTGTGCATCCTGCCATAGCGAAAGTTGCTGTTGCCAATAATAACGTAGTTTTCCTCATAATGTTTCCAAATTTTTCGGCAAAGGTAACATAAATCATTGACAAGACAAAATAAATTAAGAATTATTCAAGTATTCTTGATTATTTGCAGATTATTTTGTAATTTTGCACCCGATTTTAAGAATATACAAAAAAAGAAGGTAAAAAGATGAGTAAATTTAAGGCAGCCCTATTCGACCTCGACGGGGTGGTATTTGACACCGAACCGCAATACACCGGGTTCTGGGGCGCACAGTGTAGGGAGTTTCATCCCGAGCATCCGGGATTGGAGCACGAGATAAAGGGTCAGACGCTGGTGCAGATATTCGACTGTCATTTCAGTGGCGACCTTGCATATAGTCAGGAGATTATCACTCAGCGTCTCAACGAGTTCGAACAGTCGATGCGTTTCGAATATATCGAGGGCTTTGAGTCTTTCGTTGGCGAGTTGCGCTCGTGTGGGGTTAAAACGGCGGTAGTCACCAGTTCTAACGTCGCCAAGATGCAGAGCGTATATCAGAGCAGGACGGAGTTTCGCCAACTATTCGACGCCATCCTCACAAGCGAGGATTTCGAGCGCAGCAAGCCCGATCCTGACTGCTATCTCAAGGCAGCCGCACGATTAGGTGCTTCCATCGACGAGTGCATAGTGTTCGAGGACAGTTTCAACGGACTCAAGTCGGGTCGTGCTGCCGGTATGAAGGTGGTGGGCCTTGCAACAACCAACAGTGCCGAGAGCATCGCCCCCTATTCAGACATAGTAATATCCAATTATAAAGATTTTGATCCATGGCAGGTTATTTGATTAGTGACACACGCAAGGTGACCACTCACCGGTTTATCGAGATGAAACAGAAACACGAGAAGATCTCGATGCTCACATCCTATGACTATACCACAGCAGGCATTGTGGACAGGGCAGGTATCGACGGCATCCTAGTGGGCGATTCTGCATCCAACGTGATGGCAGGCAATGGCACTACATTGCCTATAACCATCGACCAGATGATTTATCATGCACGCTCGGTTGTAAGGGCTGTAGGACGTGCTCTTGTCGTATGCGACATGCCCTTCGGCAGCTATCAGGTGGATCCCGTGGATGGTGTGCGCAATGCCATCCGCATCATGAAGGAAAGTGGTTGTGACGCCCTCAAACTTGAAGGAGGCGTTGAGATATTGGCTACCATCAAGCGCATCCTCGATGCCGGTATTCCTGTGATGGGTCATCTCGGACTCACTCCGCAGAGCATCAACAAGTTCGGCACTTACGCCGTGCGCGCCAAGGAAGAGGCCGAGGCTGCCAAACTGATGAGCGATGCAAAGGCTCTTGCTGAGGTGGGATGCTTTGCCGTGGTGCTCGAAAAGGTGCCCGCCAAGTTGGCTGCTGAGGTATCTGCCGCCATCTCCATACCCACCATTGGCATTGGAGCAGGCAACGGCACCGACGGTCAGATTCTCGTCATCGACGACATGTTGGGCAAGACCAACGGTTTCAGTCCCCGTTTCCTCCGTCGCTATGCCGACCTCAACACCATTATGACCGATGCCATCGGACATTATGTTGAGGATGTGAAGAACAGTGATTTCCCCAACGAGAAGGAGTCATATTAATCAGAACTCAACTTTCGGAAGAAGATAAAGGAAGATAAAAGGAGATAGATGACATATGTTTTAAGCATAGATTTTTACTATTGTCCTTTATTTTCCTGAGCGACCACAGGGAGCGATAACTTCTTATAACTCCTTTTTACTCCAAAAAGTTGAGCTAATGCGAAACTTAAGATTAGAAGATATGAATACTCAGAACACACAGATACATATCAGTCAGTGGCAACGTGGATTTTGGCTTCTTGCGATAGCCAATTTCCTTGTTGCGATGTCGGTGTATGTGCTTGTGCCGGTGATGCCCCTGTGGCTTATCTCAGGTGAGGGATTCAGTGTGCGTGACGCTGGATTGGCGATGGGAGCCTTTGGTGTCGGCATGTTTGCCTTTGGCGGTTTCTGTTCCTATTTGGTTCAACGCTTTCGCCGCAACAGGATATGCATGGACGCCATCTTGCTTATGGTGGTATGTATAGCCTTGCTTTATTATTTCTTCCAGCATGAGTTCGGGGCAGTGGAGCGATGGTGGATATTTGCCCAGCGCATCCTCTTGGGTGCCGTTTATGGATTGGCGGAGATGGTATTGGCGAGCACTCTTGTTATCGACAAGTGCTCGTCGTCGATGCGCACTGAGGCCAACCACAGTACGGCGTGGTTCTCGCGATTCGCGGTTGCACTCGGTCCTATGCTTGGACTCATTGTCTATCAAGTCACGGGCAGTTTCTGGCGCGTTATCCTCGTCTCCGACGTTTGCGTCATCGTCTCCCTGTTGCTCATCCGTGCAGTCAAGTTTCCATTCCGCGCACCTGAGGAGAACACCCATGTGTTCAGTCTCGACCGTTTTTTCCTGTCACAGGGCACTCCCCTCTTCATCAACATCTTCCTTATTATGCTCCCAGTCGGCATGCTCTTCTCGCTTGCCTTGCCGTGGCTTTTTTATGCCATGATGATGGCGGGCTTTGTCTTGGCATTGCTCTCGCAGCGATTCGTGTTTCAGAATGCCGAGTTGAAGAGCGAGGTGGTCTCTGGTATGATAATGATTATCGCAGCCATGCAGCTGATGCATGTGTATAGCCTTGACAAGGTCATATTTGTCGCTCCCACGATTATTGGTCTTGCCATAGGCATCATCGGTTCGCGCTTCCTTTTATTCTTCATTAAGCTGAGCCGTCATTGCCAGAGGGGCACATCGTCGAGCACGTTCCTTTTAGGATGGGAGTCGTCGATAGCCATAGGCATTGGAGTGGGGTATGCTTTATTTAGCACAGAGGCAGATAGGCTGATATTGGTGGCAGAGCTTATCTCGGTATTTGCTGCAGTGATGTACTTGACATTCACCCATCGTTGGTTCCTTAATCATAAGAACAGATGAAACCCACGGATATTTGCATCACTGAAGAAACAGCCGCCCTGCTTCGCTTGTATGCCGCACGCTATGAGACAGCGGATTTCATCAATGGCGACCCCAGTTGGTTTATGCATCAGGTGGAGCCCTCAGCCGATCGCATAGTGTTGGCTTTTCTTGCCTCCTCGCTCAGTTATGGCAGCAGGAAGCAGTTTTTCCCCAAGATTCAGTATATGCTCGATAGTTCGCAGGGCAGGGTGGAAGAGTGGGTGAGGAGCGGAGCCTATGCCGCCGACATCCCCGACGACCCTTCCCGTTGCTACTATCGTCTTTACACCTGCCGCACCATGCACCGCTTTCTTGCCGCCTTCCGCGATATGATTCAGGAATATGGTTCGCTCACGTCATTTGTGCGTCAGTCAGCCACCGATGCCCGCTGTCTTTCGGCTGTAGAGGCAATCACCTCATGGTTTGCCGCTCGTGGTATAGAGGGTGTCATCCCCAAGAACACTCAGTCGTCGTGCAAGCGTGTGTGTATGTTTATGCGCTGGATGGTGCGCGATGGCTCGCCCGTTGACCTCGGCTTGTGGAGCGACATCATCGACCGCCGCACGCTCATCATGCCTATGGACACCCATGTGGTACAGCAGTCTATGCGCCTTGGTCTTATGTCCTCCTCCTCGGCGTCCATGTCGTCAGCTCTTCGTCTCACCTCCGCCATGTCGCAGGTATTCCCCGACGATCCCCTCAAAGGCGACTTCGCCCTCTTCGGATATGGAGTGAACAACAAATAATAATAGCAGCTTTTGGGGCTGCTATTATTATTAATGTAAAAGCGTCAGGATTCCATCAGGTGGGTGACAAGAATCTTCACACCTATCGACAAGAGGACGATGCCGCCAAAGAGCTCGGGCTTGAGACGGCGGGTGATGGTCTTGCCGAAACGGATGCCGAACAGGTGACCAGCAATGGCGAATAGGAAGGAGACAATGCCGATGACCAGCAAGGGGAGGGCAATGGAGGAGAGCGACGAATAGCCCAAACATCCGAAGGAGATGCCAACTGCAAGAGCGTCGATACTGGTGGCTACGGAGAGCATCAGTTGGGTGCGCAGGCGCGAGGGATTGAAATGCGGATGAGCCTCGTCCTCCTCTTCGAACGACTCCTTAACCATCTTGCCGCCGATGAAGGCGAGCAGACCGAAAGCAAGCCAGTGGTCAACCGACTCAAGATAGGCACTGAAAAACGATATGCCAAGCCAACCGACGAGGGGCATGACGGCCTGGAACAGACCGAACAGGAAACTCATGCGCAACATGGGTGCATCAGTCCATCTGCCACTGATCACTCCGCTCACAATCGATACCGTGAAGCAGTCCATTGCCAATGCTATGGCAAGAAAAATGATGTCTATAATGTTCATTTATGTTAAAAATGCAAATTCTTTTTGTCGTTTCCAATAAAATTATTACCTTTGCAGCCGCATAAGGAGAGTTGGCAGAGTGACCGAATGCGCTGGACTCGAAATCCGGTATACCCTTTCCGGGTATCGGGGGTTTGAATCCCTCACTCTCCGCAAGAAAAAAGTCCCCAAGGCATCTGCGTGTCTGGGGGCTTTTCTTTTTTTATTTATACAGATATCTCTTGATACTCTTCTTGGGAGTCTTCTCGAATTCCTTCTCCTGTATCTCTATTGCTGAGAGCTTGCAGTAGGCTGGTTGCACGAGGTTGAGATCCTGAAGGTTCTGCTGCATTTGCGCCTCGATGCCGCTAAGGGAGATTCCCAAATTCTTAGCCTCTTCATAGTCGGGATATACGAGACCCACGAGCTTGGTGTCGCGCTGCACCACTACGCTCTCCACAACGAGAGGCATTGAGTTGAGCTTGTCCTCTATCTCCTCGGGATAGATGTTCTGGCCGCTGGCTCCGAGGAGCATGTTCTTTGAGCGTCCCTTGATGAAGACGTTGCCATAGGCATCCATCGTGCCGAGGTCGCCCGTATGATACCACCCCTCGTTGTCTATGGTCTGTCGGGTGGCTTCTTCGTTTTTGTAGTAGCCGAGCATCACATTGGTGCCACGGGCGAGAATCTCTCCTGGCACGTTGGCAGGGTCAGGACTGTCGATTTTCACCTCCATGTGGATGACGGCACGCCCGCATGAGCCTGGCACAAACGACTGGTAGTCGGAATAGCAGATGATGGGGGCGCACTCGGTGGCGCC